>JAHEAD010000002.1 GCA_019721075.1 Candidatus Sysuiplasma jiujiangense | reverse complement strand
GTTGTTTGAAATGCGAAGCGGATGGCGTTTACTTCGTATCCTGCAAAAGTATCCAGTCAGACATGCCTATCGGCAACATAAAAAGGATCGGAGATACTGTTAGGCAGTATCTCCGAAGACGATCGTAAAGACTGTACGGAGATCGTATAGAATTAGCCGATTTTTGGCTAATTCGGGTGCACACGGACCATTTCATCGATCCTGTTATAACGTTCTTCGCCAGATCACGCTGCGTGCTGAACAGGGAGAGAGTGTACAGGACACTGACGACACTCGACGTATGCGTGGACAGGACGCTCTGTCTCGTCTCCAAGTCAGAGACACTTTCCGGCTTCCACTATAATCGGGACTTGCTGAAATCTGCCATGGCTAACACATATCTTGAAACTGTGGGCAGCAGGGCGGACAGCATACACATGGCGATAAAGAGTGTACCCATGCCGTATGTGTACACGGAGTACATCAGGTCCGTCGGCATATTCGGCCCGAGGACAGGATTCGCCGAACATGACGCCGTCCTCGCATTCGACCACACGGACGAGGACTTCTATGGCAAACTGGAAGGCACATGGATACACACGTGGACGGGGGACCATGCAGTCACAGGCAAATTCCGTTTCCTTACATGCTCGCTGGTGAGCAGCGACATTCCGCAGCGCGTGCCTCTGCTCTCGATACCGGTGCACATGGGTTACAACATAGCGAGGGATGTGTCATTCTGTCTCGAATTCGTCAGGCCGCATTTCAAATCTGTGAGACTCTGTCTGTTCGACAGAGGATTTTACAGCAACGAACTCATGATTGCACTGGATAGAATGACTGTGCCCTATCTCATATTCGTTCCTAAGAATGATGCGGTGAAGAAGGTGCTGGCGCCGATGCGGTCCGGCGACACGATGACCGTTGAACATGAGTTCAGGCTCAACAGGGACAGGACGGTGATACGCAGCAGCACAACATACGCACTGCTGAGACAGATATATGCAAAAAGACTGGAGATGTGTCTGGACTGGTGTTTCGCAACCAATCAGCAGGAAATAGACCTGGACGGCATAATTCAGGCATACCGCGGAAGATGGGACATCGAAACGGGTTTCAGAGTCCAGGACGAGGCGACAATCAAATCGAAGTCAAAGGACGTCAGGATACGCTTCTTTCTCTTCGCATACGAACAGATGCTGCAGCTCATATGGTCTGTCTTCTACAAAGAGGAGGTGACATTCAAAGGATTCCTGATAGAACTCAGCGATACATGCAGCGAGAGACTGAATCGGGCAGAGGAGAGGGCATCGAGGCACACGTCCTGAGCACATCGCACTTACAGGACGGAAACGCTCAGGCATACAGATTCTGAAGCGAGTGCCTGCTGCACCGCTCCTTAGTGCAAATGAGCGGTGTAAGGCATATCATCTACAGAAAATTGGCTTCGGAGATACTGTTAGGCGGCTGTGGGACACTATTGCCATGGTCTTCCCATATTGAACATATTAAGCCACACGCCAGTACAGAACAGCGCATTGTCTATCCTGTCACTTCTCTTCTGCGCTATGTTCCATCCGAGCATCTTATTGTCGGCAGAGAAGCCCGATTCCGAGTTGCTTCTCTGATGATACTCTCCGAGATACTCCATAGTGTTTTCGACAAAGTCCTTCATGGTGTGTTTCCACTTCAGCGAGCCGTTCAGTGTGGCGTTGCTCTTCGGTATGATGTACACCTTCACGCTGCCGAATCTGTCCACGTATGACGGTGAAGAATAGTACCTGTCGAGCCGGACGGAAGACATCCCGGTGCCCAGGGATGAAAGCTTGGTCATGGCCCTGTCGAACGCCTCCACCTCCGATTTCATGCTCGAGCCGAATGCAACGTACATTCTTGTTTTCAGATCCATCAGTGCAAAGGAGTATGCAAAGAGGCGCCTCTTGTGCTCCTTCGGCGCAGTAGCTGCGCCGTTCTCTGCATCCTTCTCAGGATTCTCCTTTGCATTCCGCCAAGTTCAAACACTCGTTCGCTTCGCTCACTCGCTCCAACTCTCCTTCTCGACCCACTCCCTGAGTCTACAGATCTCAAGTGTACGAATCTAATCGGGCGCGACTCATTCCTGTCTCATGTGTTTGAGCATAAGTGCATCGCGCTGTATGGGCTGCAGCGTGTCATGGACGCGCCTCCTCCCCTCGCAGTAAAATTCCATGAGCTCCTTCGCGTCGCCGAATATGTGGGCCAGGCATTATAAGGGAATATATTCCCATTCTGTAACAACATCCGACGTTTTCATATTCAAATTTTCATGACTGCTCAACTATGTGCAAAGCGCAAGTAAATACTATTTTAAAAGTCAGGAACGATCAAGCAAATCGCCGATGTTTATTCTGAAAGAAACAGCATCGCCAGTTCTGGTTGTATTTACTGTGTTGCCGAGAAAACGGACGGAGTTGACAGGTTTCATGGAGTGGACTCTGACTTCAATCTTTCCATTTCTGCTGAAACCGTCGCATATCACCTCTCCATCAACATCTATGTTGTCTTTCCTTCTGACGAAGCAAAGCTTCACTTCATAAGAAAGGCTTTCTGCCAGGCTCTCCCCATCATCGTCGTAAACTCTGATACAGGCTTGAGTCTCCAGAAATACCTCAACCCTGAGTTTCCATTCTTTCTGGGTATTGTCAACCGGCCCGGCCATAACTATTCCTGTGTCCTCTTTCAGGAAATATGGTATCCTATTCAGCGGCGCATCAACAAAATGCCAGCCTGGTCCTGCAACCTCGCCAGTCCACATATTGAGCCATTTGCAAAGTGGAAGGTAGACACCCCTAGCCCTTGCGCCGGGTGAAATTACGGGAGCAACAAGAATCTCAGAACCCAGCATGAACTGATCGTCAATATCATAAGCTTCACTATCGCCGGGAAACTCATAGAACATGGGCCTCATTACCGGTATTCCTTCCCTGTGCGACTTGACCAGCAGCCAGTAAATCTGGGGCAAAATCTTGTAGCGTAATTTAATTGCGTCAGAAATGATCTTTTCATATTTCTTGCCGAATGACCAAGGTTCCTGTCTCGCGGATCCCTTGACTGTGTGGTTCCTGAAAAAAGGATAAAATGCTCCAAGCTGTGTCCATCTGGCCAGAAGCTCAGGATCGGCATCATCTGAGAATCCGCCGACATCCGCACCAACGAAAGGTACTCCCGATAGCCCAAGGCTTAACAGCTGCGGTATACTGATAGCGAGATGTCCCCAGTCAGATTGATTGTCCCCGGTCCATACAGCTGCATACTGCTGAATTCCAGCATAACCAGAACGGGAAAGTATGAACCAGCGTTTTCCGGGATTATTTACTTTGAAACTTGCAGCTGTGGCCATTACTTCCATTGTAGAATAGGCATTGTGCAACTCAAGGTCTGAGTGCTTTTCACCATTGTCTCCAGTATGGAATGACCCAAGTGGCATATGGCCAATTCCCTTGAAGATGCTGTTTGGGCTGAGGGACGCTGCCTTGTCTCTGAGCGTCATTATGAAGTTGCTGTCGGCCAGTAAACTATCGTATCCTGCGAGTGACTCACTGCGGGTAATAAATTCAATCAATTCCCTGGCGGCATCGATCATAACAAAAATCGATGGCTCGTTCATATCCAACCATACACCATCGATACCTTGTTTTACCCACTCGCCAATACAATTGCCCCACAGTTCCCTGACATCAGTCCGCAGAAAATCAGGAAAGGCGCATATTCCCGGCCAGACACTTCCCAGGAAGTCCCTGTCCTCTCCATTTTTCAGAAAACCATCAGCCTTTTTCAGCGTTTCATATCCCGAATATCCCTTTTCGACCTTTATTCCGACATCCAGTATGGTGACAAGTTTGAAACCGATCGAATGAATCTTGTCGAGCATTGCCCTAGGATTGGGAAACTTCCTTTTGTCCCAGGTGAAGTTCATGTAATCTTCCATATAATCTATGTCAAGCCAGATGGCATCGCAAGGTATTTTCTTATGCCTGAATGTCGCTGCCATGTCAAGTACTTCACTCTCCGTTTTGTAGCTATAACGGCACTGATTATATCCGACGGCCCATTTTGGAGGCAGGAGCGGTTTCCCTGTAATTTCAGAGTACCTGCTGATGATCTCTGCTGGAGTTTCACCATGAATAACATACAGCGCCGCCTCCTTCGAATTAATTGTCACCGTTATGGCATCCTTTCTCTCTACACCGGTATCGAACTTCGAAAAACCTGCATATGAGAAAAATATGCCAGTGTAACTTCCCTTTGATGCGACGATGTAGAATGGAATCGAAACATATGCGGGATCCCCTGTCGGAAGATGGTTGAACTGATCGGTATTCCACATGTTGAATGTTTTGAACCTGCGATTCAACCTCGCATATTTTTCGCCAAGTCCGTAAACTCTGTCTTCATCACCTATTGTCTGGGCAAATATCAGAGAATCGCCGTTCCCTGTCACATTGAACTTGACAATTTTCCTGCTTTGGAAAGACAGGATGGTCCCCTGTTCCGTTTCTGAAAGGCGCCAGTTACCTTGTCTGTTTACGTTTGCCACCCGCTTTGGGAAGAGCAGTTCTTCGATCATTGTAGAAGGTCTGCCGAATTCCAGTTTAACAATGTTCTCTGACCACGGTAAAAGAGTTAACCGCGCTTTGTAATCATCAGCCATGGAGGAGACTGTTTTAATTTCTCCTTTAAATAATATCTGTTCCAGAAGCGAATAAGGCATAAGCCCCCTATCAGTGTCATATTGAAGATATTGAGCCGGTCTCCCTTGCCAATTGCTGCAGTCCTTATCCTGTCTTCCCTTCTCTGCTGTGTGCGCCATCCCGCTGTTCTCTTGCCCGCAGACATCTGTGACTCCTGGTTTACCTTCTGCAATACTCACGTGGGAAGTCCGGTGACACCTCGATGAGGCTGCATATGAATTTCTTCCATAACGTTGGCCTCACATCATTGTTGCTCCATGGCATTATGAACTTCTTCGTCTCTTCTGAGAAACCGTCGAGGGTGGACTGTGAACCGTAATGCTGTTGAGACGAACGCTTTCGACATCCGTCACTGTTATGAGGAGCACCCTGATTGTATCAGGTTTTGCCTTCTTCTCAGACTTCATGCTTACGCCGCAAGCAACATAGAGGTGCGTTTCAAGGTGCAGTATGGCTAACACATAAGCTAAGAACCCACGATCCTTCTAGAAGTGGCACCTAATAAGGTTCGGCAATTCGGCGAAAGTGCATGTCACCAAGAAGTACAAGGGCAAGTGAGCCTGTGTCACAGTTCACTAGAAGTAGCTCGAAGACGACTTGCATTCCGTTCTATAAACAACAGTTAGATTTATCCATTATCCCGGTAGTCATGGCGTTGCGTCTCAGCCCCGTAGTGTAGCGGTCAATCATGCGAGACTCTGGATCTTGCGACGGCAGTTCGAATCTGCCCGGGGCTATCTTTCAGCTATTGCATCTCCTTGAACTGCGAACCGGTTGCGGGAGGCCATGTGCTGAGAAGGCACCGTCTTATTCGAAGCAGAGGCTTGACAGCCGGTGTCATCTGTTGTACAGTCTTCCTTTGCGCGGCCGGATGCTGATCGGAACCGATTGAATGACTTCATGCACGCGGAAATGTGGGATCAATTGACCTCATGACGGCACTGCAAATATGGATCATACATTCATATCCATTTAATAAGTGCAGTACTCTAATTTTTCCCAGACAGTAATTCCTGAAACTGGAGGGGCACTGTGTGAGCAATGTAATGGGTTCTGCCGATCATCCGCTGAAAATGTGTGACCGCGGCCGCAAAAAGGAAACTCTCATTTCCGGTCATTACGGGTCGTGCACTGTATCGTCCTTTGCAGCGGGAATATTCGCCGGCGTCGCCGCTGGTGTGGCAGATATATTTTTTCCAGCCAGTCTTCATAACCTTGCATTCTATTCCGCAGTATATGCGTCAATTGCGCTGTTTTCAGCCTGTATTGCGTATCTGGTGAATGCGAAACTATGGGCGCTCAGAACACTCGGAATTGCATCCCTTTCAATGGGAGTCTGGTCGATATTGTGGACAGCCTACTATGCTGTTTTCAGGTATGCGGTATGGTACCGCATCTTCATTATCTCAAAGACGCTGGGCATAGGGCTGGGGTATTCGGTTTCCATCGAAACCTACATTGTCAGTACCGTAATCCAGACACTTGGCGGTGTGATCGTGATTCTGTTTTCTCGACCCGGGTTATCCCGGGTTTTAAACGGTCATCTCAGGAAACCTTCGGACTGAATATTTGCAGCAGGGCGGGAATGAACGAAACGTCGCTGCCTGAACAGGAAATATCGAACGGAGATGAAACTGCCATTCCGGACAGCCGTTCGCCGGATTAAATAATTTCCACCAGGAAAAGTCTGCATAACTGTTCGCCGCCTGCACATGCGGCATTCGAAGCTGTATGCACTACGGTGCCGGCGGCCCGGCAACGATCTGAGTACTGTTCCTTAGTGAATCCTTTATCTTGGTATAGGCAATGATTATGAGAATGCCGGGTATGACGCCGCCGAGGATGAGCTGTATTATTCCAAGCACGAGGCCAGGTGTTTCCACATCCGCGACACGCCTTTCGGTCAGCGGCTTGTATAACAGGAAATAGTCGAGTATGAGCCAGATAAATCCGACTAGCAGAAACACGCTCAGTATGCCGACCAGTGCGATAACCAGCTGCACGACCATTGCAATTATGATAAGTGTTTTTGCACTATCGGCGTCATGGTCAAGGGGCGACTGCCCAGGATTCTGCTGTGCAATGTTTGTCTGCGGAATCGTGTCCTGAGCCGGCGAAGATGACATGAAATTCGGAACCTTCTGCACTCTTATTAAACTTACGCAGTACATGCCATATTTCCTTACAGCCTTTTTCCATGTTTGCCGTTTTCGCGGTTTCTCGGATCGCGTCTAAAGCGTTCAAAGAGATTCATAGATCGCAGCTTCATAGATCGCAGTTCTATGAATCGTATTTCCGGTACGGATAATGATCACTGAAGCGGAATCTGGTCAGGAAACGGGAAAACATCATTTTTTATCTCCGGCCACAGATGTAATTTTCCTGTAGCTGAAAAAATTTACAAGGGTTCATATATCAATTTATTCTGGAAGATATTTGTTTCGGAGCAATAGGAAATGGAAAACACGAAGGGCAGAGGAAAACTGGACTACAAGTGGGTAGTCCTTTCCAACACAACAATCGCGATTCTGATGGCTTCAATTGACACGAGCATTGTGATTATTTCCCTGCCTTACATACTCAGGAGCGTGCTCAGGCACATACCAGGAGGAACACTTCCGGCAACCAGTGTCGGATATGCAATAGCCAGCGCCGACTCCTTTGTTTACGTGATATGGTCACTTATGGGCTATATGCTCATTACTGCAACACTTCTGATATTCTTCGGAAGGCTGGCTGATCTGAAGGGCAGGGTCAGGATATACAATGCAGGGTTCGCTGTATTCACTGCAGGCTCTCTGCTGTCAGGCCTTTCCGGCATTATTATTCCCAATGCAATGATTACCGAAGGACTGCAGCTCGTTATTTTCAGGTTTGTGCAGGCGATAGGCGCTGCAATGCTCTGGTCCAACTCAGCAGCGATTCTCACAGATGCTTTCCCCCCGAATCAGCGCGGTCTCGCTCTGGGCACAAACATGGTTTCCGGCGTGGGAGGCAGCATCCTGGGACTGGTCCTGGGCGGCGTAATCACATCGGTTGCAAGCTGGCGCTACATATTTTTCATCAATGTCCCCATAGGCATTTTTGCCACCGTCTGGGCTTATCTCAGGCTGCATGAACTGTCGACTCCAAACAGCAGGGAGACGCTGGATCTGCCTGGAGCGGTTCTGTTCTCAGGTTCGATATCCGCGCTGCTGCTCGGCTCAACATTCTACACGCTGGGTGGAATGACCGCAGGCTCAGCATCAAAGGTGAACCTGCTCTATGCCACCTTCCACCCGTATCTGGCAATGAGTTACATTGCTTTTGCGATCTTTCCTGTACTGATGATACTCTTTATAGTGAATGAAGTCCGGTTTGCAAAGCATCCACTCATGAAATTCTCGCTCTTCAGAAGCAGGAGTTTTTCAGCCGGTGTTCTCTCGTCGACACTCATAGCCATCGGAAGAGGCGGCATAATGTTCCTGCTTGTCTTTTACTTTGAGGGCGTCAAGGGGCTGAGCGCTTTTAATGCCGGGCTGCAGCTCATTCCTATGAGTCTGGGTTTCCTGCTGGTCGGCCCCCTGAGCGGCATACTCTCAGACCGGATTGGTTCTCGCGGACTGACAACAGCCGGTGTTGTTCTTTCGGCCATCACGCTTCTTATATTGAGTATTCTGCCACAAAATGCCCAGCCGCTGGAGGTCTCCGGCGTGCTTGCGCTGGCAGGCGTGGGAGGCGGCCTGTTCGGCTCACCAAATATTTCGTCAATCATGAGCTCCATGAAACCGAACGAAAGGGGTGTCGGCGCAGCTACAAACTCCACAATGCTCAATGTAGCCAGCATGATAGCTCTGACAATTGCGTTTGTCTTCATAGGCACGACAGTAAACGTATCAAATTTCATCACTCTCTTCATTGGCAGTGTGAATAATCTGCCCCCTTCGGTTGTGAACAGTCCCTCCTACCAGGTGCTCTGGCATCCGTTCATGCGCTCGTTCCACCAGGTGTTCGCGATCTTCAGTGTCGCTGTGATTATTGCTATAATCCCTTCTGCGCTGAGGCCCAGGCGGCCGGAGGCAGCCCGGCAGAAACAGGTCGTATACAGGGTCAAGAGCGAAACAAGCGAAACCTGATTGGCAGTGCAACTTTTTTATCCGGCCAGCCGTTATGAGTGAAAGAACAGCATGATTGACAGAATGAATATCCAGGAGACAGCCCGCACCTTCAGGGCCGAAAACCTGACTGTGGGTGTTATAGGCTCCCATTCGGCAATCGATGTTGCCGACGGCGCAATGCAGGAAGGGATGCGCTCCATCGTGGTCGTCCAGAAAGGCAGAGATGCGACTTATTCAAAATACCTGAGGACAGTCAGGGATGGCGAAGGAAAGGTTACGAGAGGTGTCGTCGACAGGACGCTCGTGCTCTCCAGGTTCAGCGACATAATGAGCAAGCGCAGCATTGACGAGCTGCTGAAAAATTCAGTAATATTTGTGCCAAACAGATCCTTCAGTTCTTACTGCGCCGTCGATGACATTGAGAACAGGTTTGCAGTGCCTCTGTTCGGCTCCAGGAATCTTCTGAGGACTGAAGAGCGGGAGGAAAAGGACAACTATTACACGCTCCTTGAGAAGGCTCATCTGCCCTATCCAGAAACGATAGAGAAGCCGGAGAACATCGACTCCCTTTCGATGATCAAGCTTCATCACGCCGAAAAAAAGCTGGAACGCGGTTTTTTTACGGCATCAAGTTTTGAGGAGTACAGGCGCAAATCAGAGGCGATGCTCCGGGCACATGTGATAGATGCAGAGTCCCTAAGGAGGGCACGAATAGAGCGCTACATCATAGGGCCGGTGTTCAATCTAGACTTCTTCTACTCGCCCCTGGAGGAAAGAGGGGAGAAGATCGAACTGCTTGGAATTGACTGGAGATTTGAGTCCTCGCTCGACGGCCATGTGAGGCTGCCTGCAGACCAGCAGCTCGCGCTTCCGGAATCGCAGAAAATACCGGAATACACGGTTGTGGGCCACAACAGCGCAACGATCAGGGAGTCTCTTCTTGACAGTGCGTTCGAACTGGCCGAGAGGTATGTCGGTGCAACACAGAAGCACTATCCGCCCGGTATAATAGGGCCGTTCACCCTCCAGACCTGCGTTGACAAGGACATGAACTTCTACATTTACGATGTCGCACCGAGAATTGGAGGAGGTACAAACGCTCACATCTGGTCCGGGCATCCATACGGGAACATGCTCTATGGGACAAACATGAGCACAGGGAGGCGAATTGCCATGGAGATAAAGAGGGCCGCAGCCGAAGACAGGATAGCGGATGTAGTGACCTGATCTTATGGCAGACCCTGTCTGCCTTCACGCATTCAGCTTTACGTTTCTCTGTCGCGATTGGAATCCGTCCGCACGCCACGCCGGCCAAAATGCAGCGACTTCCCGGCATCCGTTCGAAAACTATCAAATAAAGCATAAATACAATCCTGAGCGGAACAGCAATCGAGCGGCACGGCCATACCATGAAAGCGACTGTTCCCGATTCTGCAAGGCGCCATTCTTATGAGACAGGCATCAGGCGCGTATTTTATTCGCTTTACGCAACAATATTTCTTGCACTTGAAGCATCGCTGGCCCTGTTCATAATCAGATGGAATCATGCGGCGTCTGTTGCTCTCTTTGCAGTCCTGACGGTTCTCTTTTCCGGAAGCTCTTACGGAATAGCAAGGCAGCTTACGGCGCTCTTTACTCATTATGTCCAGCCGCCGAGGCTTTCATCGGCTCCTCCGGGGAAGAGGGTCGCAATACTGTATGCCACCATGAACGACGTGGTTCCTGAATGCCTTGCTGCCATAAGGCAGTCATATCCGTGCGATGTCCACATCATAGACGATTCAACAAATCCTGAGGCGCGGACAATCGTGGACGGTATTTCGGCTGAACATCACTACACCGTTGTGAGGCGAAACGAGAGAAGGGGATTCAAGGCAGGAGCGATTAATGACTGGCTGCGTCAGTATGCGTCCTACGATTACATCGTACTGCTCGACTCTGACTCATATATTCCGCCCGACTGGGTGGAAGAGGCGCTAAAATTTTCCGAACACCCTTCCAACAGCGGAGTGGCGATTTTTCAGGGCATGATCAACATATGGAATCTGGATACGGGCTTCGTCAAGGCTCTTGCGGCGATGACACGCATAGGACAGTTTGTCTGGGAGCGGCAGCTTGCCAATGTTCTGGATGCAGTTTTCTGCTACGGCCACAATGTACTCATCAGGGTGTCTGCACTGAAGGAAGTGGGAGGCTTTGTGGAAGGGTATGTTTCGGAGGATTTCGCAACAGCTGTTGCCCTTGCGGAGAAAAACTGGCATTCAAGGTTTGTGCCGCTGCACACCTATGAAGCAATGCCGGAGAATGTCCGTGGCTTCATCAAGAGGCAGAACAAGTGGACCAGAGGCTCCATGGAATTTTTCGGCTTTTCGCGGAAAAGGCTCTCAAAAAGCAGGAAACTGCATCTGCTGCAGATCCCGATAGGTCATATAACGAATCTGCTGCTGCCTCTGGGCATGTTCCTGACCGTTTACGGTTTCTCTTCGACTCCTTCATCAGCCGCCGGTTTCTTCCAGCATTTCCTGTCAAATCCTGTGGCAACATACTGGTCGGTGCCCATTCTCCGCTTCATGGCAATTCTGGGCGTGTTTGTTTCCGCAGTAAGCATTGCGATCCGGTCCGTCTGCGGCATCAGCTGGTCAGCCTACCTGAAACACAGGTGGCTAAGTTCGGCAATCGCCTCAATATCCATACCTTACGAGTTCAAGAGCATGATCGTATATTTTATCGGCGGATTGCGGACAATACCGGTTACCCCGAAGAACGAAATTCCGCTGTCGCCGGGGGAGGTGCTCAGGATATCCGCTTACGCCATGGTAATGGACGGGATACTCTGGTTTGGCATAGTCACTGTCAATCCGCTGGGTGCAGTATACAACTCCATATGGCTTGTCCCCATGATGCTGTCACCTTTAATCATTATGAGATTTGGCGGCAGGAAAAGCTACCTGACCGACCTCAGCACGACCGTAGACGCAAGGGTGAATCCCTCCTGTCTCTTTCCTGATCCGGCAATGGTCAATACCTTCCTCAAAGCACAGCATCCGCGTCCGGTTTCCGGCATCCAGGCGTGATCGGACTTTATCCTGTCGAACAAGAACATCTGTTTCTGCCGGAAGCAGTTTCCTGTCAGTCAAAAATGCCTAAATGTATCATTACGCGAATGGGTTCAGGCAGAGGCATCCGGGCAGCCCGATGTTCAAACAGCATGGCTGCAGCAGATGCTTCACATGGCGGCTGATGAGGGAAGCAGCCAGCGAAATAAAATGCATCATGAATCCTCTCCGGCGTGTGTTACGCGCATTCACGATCCTCAATAACCTTTATTAAGTGGTAGCATTTAGTCCCGAAAAAGTTGTCTTCGAACTCATAGTACCCGTTTACCTTTTAAGAGGGTTGAGCGGGGAAACAATGCATTCGGAGGAAATATTAATGGAAATCAGGGCATATAAGAAGGCATTATCCGTGCTTTTGATTGCTGCATTAATCGTGTCGTCTGCAGCACTGATAATGACCGAACCAGCAAAAAACACGGCCAGAATAACGAGCTCGGTCAACAAATCGCAGGCCCCGATGGGCACAACCGGCGGCAACATTCTGCAGGTCAACGTATACGGCACCCTGACGGGCGGCGCTCCATTAATTCCTCTCACGAACGCGGTCGTGATGCTTGAAAACACACACTATCCTTCGCTGACCTACACTATCACGTTTAACAGTACCACCGGGTATTCAATAACAGGCGCACCGACTGGTCCGCTTGAACCAGGATACTACTGGATCAACGCTTCGGCTCCGGGATACTTCACCGGCCACCTCCTTTCACCCGTCCGATTCAACGACACAGCAAGCGTTTCGGCCCAGATACGCCTGATGCAGATAGCTGAGAGCAGTTCCAGCAATGTGACGGCAACAGTTATTGTGAACAACACGCAGTTCGCAAAGACAGGGCTTAAGGGTGCCTTTGTACAGTTTATGGAAACAGGATCGGTCCTGGCGGCATACGGCGAGGGCAACCAGACAATTTATACCGGTTACACCAACTCCGCGGGGACGCTTTCCATCACTGTGAGCGACAAATACAATTACACAATTTTGGCGTCCGTTGACAACCTCAATTCGAGCTATGCGTCGGCACAGGAATATTTTGCACCAAATTACACGAGTGTCACCAACGTGCAGATTAGCACCTCTCCCACAATCAAGATGTCTCTTCCGCTTGCAGCAGACATGCAGGCAAGCGTTTCCTCCTCTTCCGGGGGCATACTGTCCGGCATCCGGGCCTACATGCTCTCGTATGCCAGCACGTCAATACCGCTGTCCGAGCGCCTGTTTGAGGGCAGCGTTTCCTCGAATCTCGTTTCTTTCTTCGTGCCGGTGGGCACCTATGTTGCTGCAATAAATGCGACAGGCTACGCTTCGTATATTTCCAATGTCACCGTGACTGCCGCCGATATACCGGGCTATCTGCTTCCTTCCGTCGTTCTGAGCAGCAAGTTCACTTCGGCTTCCCCGCTGTCTACAACAGCAATTTACTATTCGCAAACTGTCGCAAACTGGAAAAACTTTACTGTAAGTTTCAACCAGTCTCTTGACGCCGGCAGTCCGGTGTACGGTGTTCCTTTCAGCTTTGTGCCAAGCGCGAGGATGCAGTTTGCCCTGGCGTTCAACAACGGCTATCCATCGATTAACAGCACTTCAGTGATACAGTCGTTTATCGCAGGACTCGGGCCCGAGTATACCACGACATACAACCTCCTGGAGGTTAACTCGTCTCCCTATCTGAGCAACGAATCCGCCTTTTCCCTGACGCTGTCCGGAATTGCAACCGGCCCAATAACATCGGGTTCCGCCTTCAGCATTGTTTCTACCGACACATATACGACAATGCTCTCCACGCTCCCGCAAAATTCATCGTCCTATTCGGCAGTGTTCGTTGCAGCATACAACACCACCGCCATGCATTATTACAATACTGTTGTCCTGCCGCCGGGATTCGAGCTGTACTCGAACTCCACGACTTCGACCGGCGTTTCTGTCTCAGGTCACACCACGGTGGTAGTGTATACCACGATAACATCCACCGGCTATGCAACCGTCTCAATGGCATTCAAGGTCGGCCAGAAACCGGTTGTCAAGGCGGCTGCTGCCTCCAGCCGGTACTCGTACGCCTACACGGTCGGCGGTGTTGTGAAATACTACATCGTCCGCGCCGGAATGGCAATAAACTACACCGCACAAGGCTCCTATGATCCTTCGGGCGGTCCGCTTTATTATTCATGGCACTGGAACACAACCAACTACAGCTCCTCTTTCACAAACACTTCAAGCTCCGTTGCCCCGCACACCTATTACAACTACACCACGCCCGGTGTTTTCATCAACATAACGCTTACCGCTACAACCGTCACGGGCGACAGGGCGAACATGACAATATCCGTCAGGGTTGCAAACGACACAACGCTTACTTCCGTGATAAGCGTGAACAACACGGCAGTTTCCGGAAAGGTTTACGCGAACCAGGATGTGCCGTTTGTCGTCAACGGCCTGAAGTCAAAGGCATCAATCAGTCCGGGAGACAACCAGGGCATCATCATCTCATACAACTTTTCATGGGGAGATGGCATACGCAACTACACTGTAATAAGCAACACGCAGTCCAACCTTAACGCATCGCATTCATATGCGAAGGCAGGCAACTTCACCCTCAACCTGACAGTGACAGACGAAGTCGGATTTACAAACACCACGAGTATAACGGTTCAGGTCAATAAGACGCTCAAGCCCATTGTATCATTTGTTGTCTATAACAGCAAGTGGAAGGCAGCGGGCGGCTCCGTTCAGGAGAATACCACGGTCCACTTCAACGCATCCGCAACAACCGATCCAGACTGGAACAATTCGGTACTCCTTTTCCAGTGGAATTTCGGTGATGCGCATAACACGACGAACGCCACACAGAAGGGCAATGTAACATACAGCCGCTATCTGAACCTCACGGGCGCACAGGGTGGAATGAACGTCACACACATCTACACCGCAATAAGTTCAACACCTCTTACCGTCAACCTGACTGTCATTGCTCCCAACGGGGTTAAAGCCTCGTCCACATATTCTCTCGTGGTCACATCGGAACCGAGGCCGGATCTCCGCGTCGTCAACATAACATTCAAGCCGAAGACCTTCACGCAGGGAACCCCCGGAACAATCACCGTCAACATCATGAACATCGGCAACGCCAATGCCTCGTCAGCCAAGGTGACCCTCTATGCCATCGCTGCCCAGAGCGGCGCAAAGACTAAAATCGGAACAATCACTGTCTTCTACAACGGTACGAACAAGACAAGTGTCAGCGTAATCAAGCCTAACCAGACTGTCTACGGAACAATCAAATGGGCACCGGCGACGTTCGGTAATTTTACACTGAAGGCTGAAACATCGGCGGCACTGCAGCTGTCATCCGTGGATAACACGGGAACGCAGCCCATCGCCGTAACACAGTCGCAGATTGCGGTGTATGCGCTCTACGCCGGCATAGTGATAATCATAGTTGCTGTCATAGCGGTAATCGCGCTGCGCAGGAGAATGCCCGCAAGAGGGCGCGACAAGGGCAAGGGCAAAGGGAAGTAGGTTTCAGGTGTGCGAGGCACATCATAAATATCTTAACAATTTCTTCCTTTTCTTCTTTTACGATTTTTAAGCTTGCCCCGTAGCAGCGCCCGCTGCCGGCAGCCCAAAGCGTGGCGCAGGCTTCTCACATCGAACGTGGTGCCTCGATTCCAAGGCAATTCAGCGCAATCTCCAGCACAATCCTCGAAGCGTCGACAAGTGCAAGCCTGCTTTCCCTCTTCTCGCCAGGCGCCTTCAGGACTGTGACAAGCCTGTAAAACTGATTGAAGAGGGATGCAAGCTGCTGCGCATACACGGCCATCCTGTGCACCGCCATCGATCTGGATATATCCCTGAGAAGGGAGGGGAATATGGCGAGCTGTCTGCAGAGTGCAATTTCGGCGTCCTCATCATATGAGAGCGCACCTGTCTCCCATTTTCCGGCCTTCTCGAGTATGCTGCACGCCCTGGCGTGGGCATACTGAATGAACGGTGCGCTGTTGCCTTCGAAATTCAGCGCGTCCTCCCACCTGAAGACAACCTTCTTTTCCGGCTGGATCCTTGCAATATTGTATCGCAGCGCCCCTGTTCCCACTGCAACGGCAATCTTTTCGGCCTCACCGTCAGAGATATCGCTTCTCCTCCTGAGAACTTCCTGTTTCGCACGCTTCCTTCCCTCCTCCACCAGGTCATCGAGGAGTACGAAGTTGCCTCCTCTTGTGGACATCCTGCCGGAGGGCAGGCTGACGAACGAGTAGAAAAGAAATTCCGGTTTCATCCGGCTGTCGATGAGATTCAGCGCGTCCGAAAGGAACCTGACTCCGAGCTTCTGATCCTCCCCAAGGACGTCTATCACCCTGTCTGACCTCGAGAATTTGTCCATGTGGTAGGCAACATCCCTTGTCGTGTAGAGGCTGGTTCCGTCCTTCCTTGTGAAATAGAATCTGTCCTCCCCGTCCTTCGTGCCTACGGGGATGTACCATGCGCCGTCCTCCTCGACAGCTACCGGCAGTCTTTTCATCGTCTCGATAACCTCACGGACCCTTCCGCTGACTATCAGATCGCTCTCATACGAGTATCTGTCAATGCTGACATTGATCGATGCAAGTGTTTTCTTTATGCCTGAGAGAACTGCATCCGCAACCTGTCTTGCAGCACTTACCGTTTCCGTATCGCCCCTGTCCAGTCTGAGCTGCAGCTCCTGGATATCGCCTGCGCACGCAGGATCGGTCTTAGCCCTGTCGCTCGCCGCGATGTAATAGCGGACGAGTCTTCTGTCCTCTTTGCTCTCCGCGGTGTCTTCCAGTACCAGATGTTTCACACCCCAGAGGAGAACGACCACCTGTCTTCCCACGTCGTCGACATAATACTCGGAGGTTATGCTGTATCCGCACTGCCTCATGCATCTCACGAGCGTGTCGCCTATTATCGCATTCCTCGCCCTGCCGATATGCACGGGACCGTTTGGGTTGATTGATGTGTGCTCGACATTTATCCGTGCCTCCGTCATGGCTGTCCTGCCGTACTCTCTGCCTGCTTTGAGAATGGTGCTGACAGTCAGCGACGCAAGTTTCTCGCCGCTCACGTTTACATTGAGGTAGCCGTTCGTCGCACTGAACTCAAGATCAATTCCCCGGTAGTCCGCCGCCAGTTCGGAGGCTATCTGCGACGGATCCCTGCCTGCCTTCTTTGCCAGTGCGAAGCAGGGATAGGAAAAGTCGGCCCTCTCCCCGGGTATTTCAAGCGAGATTGTCATGTCGGTGCCGTATCTCCTTCTTATCGCCTCCACGATATGGTGCTCCGCCTCGTCTATGAATTGCCGGAGTGGATCCATATTCATCTGCCCGCCCTGTAACGGAGTATTGCGGCCACCCCGGAAAATGCAGTGAGCAGCATCTTGCCTTCTTCGGAGTCTGCCGAAATCAGTTCCACGTCCGTATCCATCTGTTCCGCCTTTTCAAACATGACGTCCACAAGATCCCTTTCCGAGGTAAGCGCCGTTTGCCCGCCGCACTTCCCGCACTTCGGCGCAGCGGTATCGTTGTCGGACTGTATCAGTGTTACAACGTTGCCGCAGGAGCCGCATGTGTATTCCCTGCTCATCTTCTTCAGCCCCTCGCTCACGAGCAGAAGGGAGACGGCCCCCATGTTCAGCGCATCCATGACCTCCATGATGCCATAGGCGGCGAGGCCGCCGTCCGGCTTCCTGATCTCCGCCAGGAGTCTTTCAATAAGTGCCTTCTGCTTCATTATGTCAAGGTCCTTGAGCCTGTCCCTTGCCTTTTCGACGAGCTCCCTCAATCCGTACTCGTCGGTATACCCGGTGTCGAAGGTGTCTATTATCTTCTTCTGCAGTTCGTAGTGCAGATACTGTTCCTTCACGAAGAAATCCTTGGTGCTCCCCGGCCCTCCGACAAGTATGCCGGCCAGATTCTTGACGTTCAGGAAGGCGTTTGTGCACAATTCGGCGACATCCTTGTAATATTCGTTCGCGGCGATCTCTATGAGTCTCTCGTACCTGAGGGCCGACTGTCCTCCCATCCTGTGCTTGCTGGGCACAAGGGAATGCATGTTCTTCACAACCTGTATGGTCTGCCCCTTGAGAAATCCGATTGTCGCCTCCTTTCTGTCAATTACTATCAGTCCGTAGACATCCTTTACCTCAAGCATGCCGAGCAGCGGTTCCAGGTAGAATGAGGAATCGCACCTGTAAAGGAATGTTGTCACCGGCTCCGGAGGCTCAATGACATGCTGCACCATCATTGTCTGGTCGCCGCTCTTAGGCACCGTTCCGACGAAGAAAACAATCCCATGCTCCGGAGCAACCATCTTGTAACCTTTCAGTCTGGAAAGTATGGATGAAATTGCACTCTGCACGTTCTTTCTTGTTGTCGACGACTTTATATTCGACGACTGGGACTGTTCGTCCCTCAGGTAGCTGGCAATGTCCGAAATAACTTTGCCGGCAGGCACATAAACGGAAATGAGTTCTGTTCCGCGTCCCTGATACGATGCTATCTTCTCTATCTCCCGCTTGAAATCGTATCTCTGTCTTTCGCTTATTTCCATATTTTCACGTCAGTGTTTTTTAATACTGAAATATTCTCTCCCATTAATCAGAAGGGCATTCAAAAAGGCAGGTTGTCAAATGGCACAGGAAAAAATTGCAATTTCAATAGGCGGCTCAATACTCGTCCCTGACAATGAGGATACATCATACATCAAACAGCTCGCCTCTGCTCTACTTGATATGCTGCCCTCTTATAAATTTCTTGTAGTCTGCGGAGGGGGAAAGATTGCACGCTATTACATAACCATCGGGCGCTCCCTCGGCGCCGACGAATCCTCCCTTGACGAGCTGGGGATCGAAGTCACCCGGCTGAATGCAAGACTGCTCATCACCGCGCTAGGGGAAAAGGCATACTATAAACCGGCCGAAAGCATCGACGAAGCCAGGCTGGCCTCCAACAACTACCCCATAGTGGTGATGGGAGGGACTCATCCAGGACAGACGACCGATGCAGTCGCCGCGCTTGCCGCTGAGAAGATCAGGGCCGCAAGAATAATCAATGCCACATCGGTGGACGGTGTTTACACAGACGATCCGAAGATCAATCCGTCTGCAAAGAGAATTGACAGGATGACATTCAGGGAACTGATGGACAAGGTTGTCTATTCTAAGATGGAGGCGGGTTCTAGCTTCATATTCGATCCGCTCGGGGCCAAGCTGATAAGCAGGAGCAAAATACCCACCGCAGTCCTTCACGGGAGGGATATACAGCAGTTCATCAGGGCGATAAAAGGCGAGCCGTTCGTCGGAACGATGATAACATCGGCCTAAATGCCTTTCCTCGGCTCCAGCCCCGACGGCTCAATGACCTCCAGCCCTCTGTCCCTGAATAGTTTTTCAGCGGAATGAAGTTCGTCTTCGAACTTCTTTGACGAATGTACGACAACGCATTCGGCTCCGTCGCTCTTCTCCACAATTTCATCCGCAAGCGTGTCGTCCACAAGACTCAGGCTGTGATTCGGGACGAAGTGCGAAAAATTGATCTTCCTCTTCACCGCTATTTCAGCAAACCTCGGACAGTAGTGCCCTCCGCCAATGCCTATGGCTGTCATCCCGTCCGAATCCCTTCCCTCGAGCAGTGCCCTCGCGAGCCTTTTGGCAGCCTCCGCATCCTGCCAGGCTGTTTCATCGCTTCCAATTTCGGCGAACAGGGACGGTACATCCACGTAGGGACCATGGTGCGTTGCCTCAAAAGTGGCTCCGTAGCGCGTGTCTGCAAATTCGTTTTTCATCTGTATCAGCCTTCCCGTCATGAATGCTGCGCGGGAGCGCACTATTTTCCTGCTGGCCCCTCCAAGCTCGGCCCTGCCGTAGTTCCCCACGGGATGAATGGTGGCCGCAGGCATGTTGCTCTCCGATCTGTGCGTCGAGAGGAAAACAATAAGCGACGGTCTGAATCCAAAGCTTTCCCCGATTGTCCTGTCCAGATGTTCCTGATGGATGTGGATGCCTCCGATTTCAACAAGCCGGAAGCAGCCGCTTGCGAAAAGACGCATCCCCGCTTCCTCTCTCTCCCGGGTCCATCTCCCCAGCTCCATTATGTTTCTGCCGATATTGACGCTTGCAGCATCCTGGCGTGACACTATGAATGTCACTCCTTCCTGAGTTCCTGCCATTATTTCACGCCTATCCTGACGTTCCTGTAGAATATCAGGGAAATGACGAACATGACCAGTGTTTCGGCAATCAGTATGGCCTCGTCCGTTACGAATCCCATGCCGAAGTTAGCCACATATCCGTATCTTATCGCGTCCGTCAGATACGTCAGCGGGTTGAAAACCGTTATGTAGCGCAGCAGGGCAGGCGTGTTCGCGGAAACGGGATAGAACACGGTGCTTGCGAAGCTTGCGAAGAACAGGATCAGTATCTGTATGCTGTTGTACATCTGGTTGGATCTGGATTTGGCGGCGAGAGCAAGCATGAATGATCCCCAGAAAAGGCTGCCGAAGATGAGGCTGGCAACAATTGCGATTATGGCTGTCAGTGCAAGGGAAACCGTTGCCCTGAGCAGAACGGAGAGAAGAAGCATTATCAGCGCTCCGAATATGGACAGCGCCATTGTGGTGAATATGATGCCCAGAAGGTATTCGGCGCGTGTGTACGGACAGGAAAGTATCTGCTCGAACATGCCGTATCGCCTGTCGGACCACAGCATGCTGCCCGCCACGGCTCCGGCGGTCAGCGCCTGAAATGAAATTATTCCCGGGGCAAGAAAGCTGATGTAGTTTATCGTATGGCCGCCGACGCTCAGACCGCTGATCAGTGAACCGTACATGTAGCCCATGAACACCAGGTATATCGTGGGCATCATTATCAGGAAAACAAGTGTGCCCGGATCAGTGTTTACTATCAGATTCCGCCTTGCAAGTCTGTATGCGCTGATTATATCCGTCACTGCACCACCCCTGAGACAGTGTTCAGGAAGACATCCTCCAGCGTAACCGGATGAATATTGAGGAAGCTGATATGCAGCCCGCCTTTCACGGATACCTCCACAATATTCCTGAGAGTCTCTTCCGTTTCAGAACTGACTATTCTGTACGGTTCGCCCTGAGTCTGCGGTATCTCTATGCGTGCATCGGTAATTCCCTGAAGCAGCGGAGTCACGACACGCTGTTCCTCCGTAAACGCGGCTTCGACAGTTTTCATTCCCGAATATTTTCTCTTCAGCATTGAAACTGTGTCGTTTGCCAGTATGTGGCCATGGTCTATTATTGCGACACGGTCGCAGACGTAGTCGGCCTCCTCCAGATTATGCGTCGTAAAAAAAACGGTGAGCCCCTCAGACGTTCTCTTCTTCACCATGTCAAGGATCTTCCTCCTGGTGACAGTATCGAGCCCGACTGTAGGCTCATCCAGAAAGAGAAGTTCCATATCGTGCATGAATTCCCGCGCAACCTGGACTCTTCTCCGCTGTCCGCCGGAAAGATCCCACAGCCTCTTTTTCCGTTCGTCCTCCAGTTCAAAAAAGGCCACGAGTTCGTCTATTCTCCTCCTTCTCAGATCTCTCCGTACACCCCACATTGCACCGTAAAGATCCAGCGCCTTCTCGACAGTCGTGAAATCGAATGAATCGTCCTGCAGGACAACACCCATCCTCCTGCGGAGTGCCTTTCCTCCCTTCCTGACGTCAGTGCCGAGCACCCGGGCACTGCCTGAAGTCGGTGCCATGAGTGTCGTCAGCACCTTAATCGTCGTTGTCTTGCCGGCTCCGTTCCTTCCCAGGAAACCGAAAATTTCGCCCCTGCTGACACCGAATGTAATGCCGTCGACGGCATAGCGTTCCCCGCCGTACCGGTATCTGAGATTCTCTACATCGATGACATTTTCCGTATTCACTGATTCACTTCTCCATATCACTGCAGTTTTATTGTTTCCTGTACGACAGCATCTTCTTCGACTACAAAAGTGTCGCTGTAAATCAGTTTGCGGATGACACTTCCGCCGGACAGAACCGCCCGGCGGGCGGTCAGTTCATTCACTGAGCAGTACCTTATGTACACCTCCTCCCGTGCATGCAGGCTGTTTATCCTCAGTTCGCCTCTGTATCCCATCCTTCCCAGCAACCTCTTCAGTCTTCCCTTCCTTCTTTCCCTGTTGATTTCAGCTGTTACGCACTCCACCTCGCCTAATTCACCGCCTCCGTTAACACGGAATCTGCCTGCAGAAACGGAGGAAGCGCCGATCCTTCCTGCAGCGTCCAGTATGTCGCATGTAATGGAGCCGCCGCAAGCCAGGCTGCCCGCAACCTCGATTGTCCCGGATGCAAGGAAAGAGCCTCCAATCCTGCAGCTGCCGCTGATAACGGCATTTTCGCAGTGGATGTTTTTGTCCGCTGCAAACGATCCGGATACGGTGGCTGTTTCTGCGCTGATGTTGCCGCCGGCTTTTACTGAGCCGCTGCACCGGAGTTCTTCGCAGTCGACATCCGATTTGACGGCGGCTGAGCCCGAGATGATGATCTTCCTGGCGTCGGCGCGTTCGAGTTCGGCGCTGCCCGACACATTTATATTTTCTGTCTGAAAATTCTGTTTGCCGCTGAATTTGTAGCCCCTTTCCAGGCCTCCGTAGTTTCTGTCGAACCGCTCTCCGGCCTTCATTTCAATCGCTCCCTGCTGCTGATTTCAGTTCATCCCTTATCCTTGAGAGAAGCGCTTTCATTTCCTCCAGCCTCTTCTTCAGCTCCCCGGCGATTTCGCTGTCGCTCATGTCAGAATAACTGTTTCCGGCAGGCAATCAGTCATCCTCCCTCGGCGAAAGTGTTTCCTCAATTTCCTTCAGCACGGAGATGACATCGTCAAATTCCTCCAGCATTGTCCGTTCGGCGGCCCTCAGTATCTTCAGCGATTCCCTTTCGTTTCCGTATCCATCGTACGAAAACGTGGATGAGACACCAATTCCCACGACTCCAAGAACGGTGGCTCCAATGATGCCGAAGATGATTATTATTGTCCCGGCAACAAGCTCCAGACCGTGTGCCATGTAGTAGAGCGTCAGCGCCGGAACAGCGGCCGCCATCACTATTGACGGCAATATCATGAGCAGAAGGACTCCCCTTCGCTCCATTCAGGACGCCTCCTCGACTTTCCTGATCATCTCGGGCGTCAGCACTATCCTGAAAGGACTTATGCGGTAGATCTTTCTCTCCCTCTCATCCTCGACCCCGGTCTCAGTCACGGCGGTCACAAGACCTGCTTTCTCAAGGGAATTGAGGTAGAGGTGCACGAGCGGATAGGAAAGTTTCAGTTCCTTTGCAAGTGCATATATGTGCTTCGGCTCTCTCTCAAGCGACGCTATTATCCTCAGTCTGACAGGGTTCGCCATTACTTTCATTATTCTGAGCAACTCCTGAGTACTCGTGACTCTTTCCACATCAGTTCAGATATGTAAAGAAAATATGATATATTTAATATTTTTTATCTATTTGCTGTTCATGCTGCTGCGACTGAAATTTCTCTGCACCCGGCTGCTGAAAAGATCGTCACTGCGGCCTGCATGGGGCAGCCGCACTGGATTCTGAGTCAACTCTGCATGAACCTGTTCCGGGATGCATGCCCGCACGCAGGTTCATACGATCTTGGAAAATACCTGGTCGACCCAGTCAAGAAATTCAGGGCTCTTCCTGTCCCTGGGCCTTGGCATATCAACCGATAGCTCGCTTATGATTCTTCCCGGTCTGGGTGATATCACGAGTATCCTGTCTGCCATGTATACCGCCTCCTCAAGATTGTGCGTGACCATCAGGACCGCGGAGGGCGGCAGTTCATTGTTCTGCCATAAGGTGAGAACTTCATCCCTAAGTCCCTGTGCAGTGAGAACGTCGAGCGCTGAAAACGGTTCATCCATGCAGAGGAGGTCCGGTTCCACCGCCAGGCTTCTGGCGATACCCACACGCTGCTTCATTCCGCCGGAAAGCTCCTTGGGATAGGCGTCCTCAAAACCGCTGAGACCGACGATGTCTATGTATTTCTTCGCAATGCCGGTCCTCTCCTTTTTCGGCATGTTCCTGGCTTCGAGGCCTATGGCAACATTCTCTACCACTGTCAGCCATGGAAGTAGCGCGAAAGACTGGAAGACCATGGAAACAACCAGGCTCCTCCCCTCGCTGGCAAATTTCACTTCTCCCGAAGTGGGCCGTTCAAGCCCGGATATGATTCTGAGGAGAGTGCTCTTGCCGGATCCTGACGGACCGACGATGCATATGAAATCCCTTTCCTTTATGTCGAACGATATGCTGTCGAGTATCACAAACGGGTTGCCCTTGACTACGAGTCTCTTCGAAACGTTGTCGACCTGAAGAAGAGTCATAGCCATTCCCTCTGTTTAGGCAGAAATCTTCGCTCAGAGATGCGTCCCTGATATAAAACAGACACTATCGAACAGTCCCGCACCGAAGCAGGAAAGGTCAGCTGATTCCCTCCATTTTGTACTTCTTTTCAGCGAGTCTCTGCATCCTTCTCCAGAAAAGCCTGTTTATTGCGATAACAACGCAAATCATTACTATCAGGGAGAAGACAAGAAGGCCGGTGTTTTCAGGAACAGTATAGGTCGCCTTGTCTATGAGATATCCTATTCCCAGCACATAGTAGGGGCTGGCGCCGGGCGTGATCGATGGCACGTATTCCGAAACAATCAGAGCATTCCATCCGCCCCCAAAAGCTGTAATGCTTCCCGTGACAAGCGAAGGAAAAATCGCCGGAAGCATGATTCTCCTGACGTACAGCCTGCCTCTGACACCGTAGTTCCTTGCGGCCTCTATTATCTCGGAAGGTATGCTCTTCAGGCCTGCAGAAACGTTGAAAAAAATGTACCATACCATGCCGGTGACAAGGAGGAGGATGGACGGTATATTGAGTCCGTGCGTAATGTCGATCAGAAGGAAAACAATGATCGGAAAAATCGCCGTTGCAGGTACAGACGCGACTATTTCGGCAGCCATCATCAGGTGTTTTCCCCTTCCCTTTCCGGTTGCTGCAACAGCCAGCGGTATGGCAATCGCAAGTGAAATGAAATATGCGGCCACCAGCCTCAGCAGTGAAAGCCCGAGCGCCTCCGGCATTATTGCCGCATACTCCTTTCCCGGTCCGGTGATCAGCGCATAGACGGTCTCAAGCGCCCCGAACGCGGCGAATATAAAAAGCGCGAAAAACACCGCCACGGCGGACAGCATTGCAAATTTCCAGTATTTAGCCGTTCTTCCAAAGAAGTGCGCAACCCTGTGTCCGGCATTATTGAACGCATCTGCGGCCCTTCCCACTGTTTTTGAGATCAGCCTGCTCGAACCGGGGACAAGGGGAAACCATGCGTAGTACTGCCTCATAGGGAATCTGGTGTACACTGTTCCCTCCCCGTCAGTCACCGTGTATTCGTACTTGTATTTCTCAGACCATGCGCTGAGCGGTCTCCATATGAGCAAATCCATCGCGACGATTATTATGACGAGGACTGCAAATGTTGCCGCCATCAGACCGACCTCCCCCTTCAGCGCGGACAGATAGAGAATGGAGCCCAGACCGGGCAGGACAGCTCCCCCGCCCGAAGCGGATATCGAGGTCGTTATGTACTCGGCCGGTATCAGGAAATACCAGCCACCTGCCCAGGATACCATGCTGTTGTAAACAAGCTTCGGAATCATCGACGGGAAGAACAGGGCACCAAATCTTCTCCATCCTGTCAGACCGTAGATTTTAGCTGCGTCGTTGAGTTCCCTCGGGATGCTTATCAGTGAATCGTACATGCCGAATGTGATGTTCCATACCATGCTTGTGAAAATGAGAAATATGGAGGCGAACTCCCATCCAATCTCGTTGCCGCTGACGATCTCAACAAAGAAGTAAAGCGCAACAGGAAAAAATCCGAGTATGGGCACGGACTGCAGGACGTCGAGGATCGGGTGCATGATCCTCTCGGCCCGCCTGCTCGCGTACATTGCGTATGCATATACAAGCGAGAATAGGATTGAGATTATGTACGCCGCGGTCATCCTGATAAGGCTGCGGAAAGCATCATAGGGGATGGCGTAGAATGATATGGCTTCCCCTCCGCTGCTCAACAGGGCTGAAGCGGCAAGCACCGCGACCGCGGCTGTCAGAATAACAAGCCTGGCTGCCGTTTTCATCCTGTCACCTTCTTCGGGCAACACCCACGACCTAATTGTAATTTTGCGCATTTTACTGCTTTTCCGGCAATCGCGCAATGCTCATTCCACGACTGTGCCGTTCCCCCTGCAGAGAAGCTGACATTGTCTTCTATTTTTAGTAATAGTTTTGCGTAATTTATGATGAACGGAATTCAGTGCATTGTCAACTCTTTAACAGAATAGGAATTTTCATATATGATGATATGATAAATTATGATCCGTGCCAGTTCCCGGAGACTGATGGCTCAACTTTCCTCCTAAGCAAATGTTTTATCCCCACCACATTGGTTTCTGGGGCTGGTACTACGCATGCTGCGCTTCCGCCTGTCTGGTGGAAGGATTATTGAACCAGCCACCTATTCCCTTCCATATGCATCCAGATCTGGAGGAGAACGTACTTTCAAGAATAAAGCCGGACGCAGCGGAGATCCGGCGCATCAGCGAAGCAGTCCGGAACGTAATTGCCAAGGCCGCCGACTATGCCTCAAGTAACTTCCCTCCTGGAATCAGGGTGGAACCGACGCTTGTCGGTTCTGTTTCAAAGAATACCTTCCTCAGGAATCCGGATGTGGACGTATTTGTGAAATTTCCCGATAATGTTACAAGAAAGGAACTGGAAAAATACGGCATAGCCATGGGGATGGCAATACTGGATGAGCCGTTTCTGAAATACGCAGAGCATCCATATGTCAGGGGCAAAAGCAACAACGTTGCCATCGACCTTGTCCCATGCTATTCAATCCGCGACAGCTCAGCCAGGATGTCAGCCGTCGACAGGACCCCCTTCCATACGGAGTTCATCAACAGGACCATGTCCGAAAGCCAGAGGGACCATGTGAGGCTGCTGAAACAGTTCTTCAAGGGAACCGGGGTTTACGGTGCGGAAGCAAAAACACATGGTTTTTCCGGATATCTCTGCGAACTTCTGGTGCTGGCGTATCGCGATTTCCGTTCGGTCGTCGAGGCTGCCTCTGCCTGGGATTACGGGACTGTCATAATCCCTCCTGGAGCATCACTGGGCGACAGACTCAGGGATGCCGATTCATGTCTCATCGTTCCGGATCCGGTGGACCGGGAGAGGAACGTTGCGGCCGCGCTGGAAAAAGATTCATTTGCCCTTTCAGTGCTTGCATCGAGAAGTTACCTGAATAAACCGGGCCTGAATTTCTTTTTCCCGCCTCAGGAGCATCTTGCACCCCTTTCGAAGATCAGGGATGAACTGGAACGCTCAGGACATGGTATACTGATGATCAAACTGCCCAGGCCGGATATCATGGAAGACAATCTGTATCCGCAGCTTAACAAGGCAGTTAAAAATGTCTCCGTGCTTCTCAACAGCCATGGGTTCGATGTCAACAGAACGCTCGGCTATGCCGGCGCCGATATCAAGCTGCTGTTCGAAACGGTTCACAGGCAACACCCCTCAAAATGGGTCAGAGCCGGTCCGTTCGGCTGGTCTCCCAATGCGCAAAATTTCATTGCGAAACACAAATCCGGAGGAGGGGACATATTCGTCGCCGAGGGACGCCTTCATTCCGAGACGGGGAAGGAATTCAGAACGCCTGAAATGCTGCTGAGACAGAAGGCAAAATCAGTCGGTTTCGGGGCTGATCTTGACAAACTCATCCAGCGGATGGAGATCTACGCAGGCGATGATGTGATCAGTCCGGAAAACAGGGAGGCGCTTTCGAGGCTGCTGTTTCACTCGTTTCCGTGGGAGCGGTCATGAGATTGTTATCGGATAACTCTGGCTTTCGGTGTATGTTCCATTGGGCAGTTCCGCCTTTATTATGAAACTGTAGCTTCCTGAACCGAAGTGCTCTATGTACTGATATTCAGAATGTGCCGATTCGCTCATAGCGTACTTCCGTGTGCCGTTGCCGGAGGTCAGATAAATCCAGACCGAAACCTGCCCCTGGTGAAGCACCCGCGCGGAAATGTTGATTGTTCCCGCGGGTATCACGCCTGAACTGTTGAGCGGGTAGCTGATCCACCCTGCAGAAGTCTGTTCAGACAGAGACACGTTTTTTATCGCAGGCGGGCTCATCACATAGAATGGCGGATTGACAAGCAGGATCCAGATGGCAAGCGCTGTGACGATGATGGTACCTCCCTTGTAAATGAAGTCGGTTCTCTTGAATTTATCCACCTCGACCTTCATGAGCGGATAGAGAAACCTGAAAACAACGACAAGAACGACAATTATCAGTATGAAACCGAGCAGCGCACTGTTCAGGAAGATGCTTGAAGCGGCCGCTGCAATGCCGGCCACGAGTCCGAACATCGTGGTGATGATGAGCAGTTTGCTGTCCCTGAGATCCTTTTCAATATATTCCCTTTCGTCAAATTCAGGAGGAACAAATTTGAACTCCTCCTCTTCCAGTTTTTTTTTCTTCGCCACGTTTCTCCATTAAATTGGGTATGATTAAAACATTTCCATTGAATGATCTAATCAGCTTCAGAAATGCAGTCCTTGTCCAGCAAACCGCAGTCCACCATCACTTCGGCAGGATTTGCGTTTCCTGTGTCTGCCCTGCGCCATGCAGGCATTCTGAAGCAGCGCATCAGCGGCATGCCAGCCTTGGCAGTGACAACCGTTTCTGCTCCGCTTTGCTGCAGCCGAGTGGGCGCTTTCGGCGACCTCCCCCCTGTGCCGTTTAAATACCGAGAGCAGGTAGAATGCCATGTTATGACCGATAAGATTTCCTTCGAACAGGCTGAAGAAGCCGAAGAGGGCGATGATTGCAGCTGGATATCTGTCTACAGGCTTTACGGCTGCGAACCGCTCTTTGTCTGAATATTAACCCATCCCATGCGGCCTGGTCTCCTCCGGGCCGCATTTTTACTTCGTTCTACTGCTGCGGGCATTTGCGCTTGCCTGCAGGCTGCCTTTCAGTATCCTTGAAACTGCAGCATACCGCGGAAGTCCCCTTGTTCCTCCTTTCCTGGTGCATTTCAATGCCGAATTTACAGCGCCCATTTTCATAGCTTCCCCGAAACTCCTGCCCATTATTATCGCAGCAAGGAAGCCGGCGTCAAATGCGTCACCCGCACCTGTTGTGTCCACGGGCTTCACCCTGTAAATTTTCTGGCGGACTCTCTTTCCGCTGAACCATCCGTATGAACCGTTTTTCCCTGCCTTGTAGACTATATTTTCCACTCCGAGATCTCTGTAATGCTCCAGCGCCTCATCGGCTCCGGCCTTTCCAAACAGCATTTCATGATCCTCGGAGCTGACAAATATGATATCCACGTACTCCTTTATTTGCGACAGACCATTTCTGGCTTCTTTGCTGCTCCACAGTTTCTGTCTGAAATTCAGATCATACGAAACGAGACATCCGGATCTGCCGGCAATTGCCACTGCCTTCAGCGTCTCCTCGTAAGACTGCCTGCTTATCGCCTGCGTGATGCCGCTGAAATGGAAGACCGATGAACTGCGTATGACCTCCTCCTGTTCAGGCAACAGCCTGATTTTTGATGCCGCACTTCCACGCCTGAAATAAGTGAACTCGTGCTCCCCCTCCTTTCCGACGTCAATGAAATATATGCCCGTAAAGCCGCCCGTTTCCACTGTAATGCCCCCGCAGAAGATCCCCTCTCCTGTGGCATTGGCCAGGAGCGCCTTTCCGAAGTGGTCATCTCCGACAGCGGATATCACTGCCGGCTTAAGGCCGAGTCTTGCAATGGAGGTGGTCAGATTGATGGAATCTCCGCTGAAACTCAGAGCGTATCTGCTGCCGCCGTAGAACGAGAATTCAGCCATTGGCTCGCCCATGGCCGCAACTGAATACTCCCTGTCCTCATTAAATGTCAGAGAATTCATGAGGCTTGTATTGCAGACCGGATAAAAAGATATAGTTTCGTTCCTGTATTCGCAGCCGCCTGCATCATGCAGCCTGAACCGTTCCGTCTGGATGTTGCCTGCCTGATTCAACACGGAGGAAAGGAGGAACAGAGTAAAATCAGGCTACCTTCTTGTGGATAAATCTGGCTGCAGGATCCTTGTAACGTTCCTCAAGCATGAAATCTCCTCTCTCATGGTATCCCCGCTCCTCCCAGTAACCGTCCCTGTAATCCTTCAGCAGTTCAATTGCATGGACCCATTTTGCGCTTTTCCATCCGTACAGCGACGGCACCACCAGCCTTACCGGCGCACCCTGTTTGGGCGAAATGTCCTCTCCGTTCAGTCCGATGGCAAGCAATGCGTCACGCATGTTTTCGACAGGTATGACAGTCGTATAGCCGTCAAGGCAGTAGGCATACGCGAAGTTTGCCTCCGAGCGGATACCTGCCCTGGAACTGAGTTCAGAAAAAGGAACGCCCTTCCATTCACAGTCCTTTATGCTCCATTTTGTAACGCAATGGAAGTCCCTGGTGATTTTTGTGTCCGAGACGGCTCTAATCTCGTCGAGGCCCATGGCAATGGGCCTGTCAACGCTTCCGAACAGTTCAAACCTGTAGTTCTGCAGATCGACCTGCGGAACGCCGTTTATCGTGTAGATTACAAATTTCCTTCCCCAGAACTGTCCGGGCGGGATTTTATTCTCCATCACGGGGAACTAATTATTTCACCGATATAGAGTTGACTGGTCACCGCGCTTTTCAGTGAAATGTCCGGTTGGAAACGCTTACTTCAGAATATCTCCGATCCGGAATGAACAACTATCCCTTCTCTCGTAATGCTGTAAGGCTTTATCCTCCTCGAATGGGCCACACCCCTCATTTTTACGACCCTGAGCGTAAGCTGTTGCTCAGAAGCGTCCTTCGACTCCGTGCTCTGGAGAAGTATTACGCCGTCCGCCGTATATTCCACCATTCCGTCTCTGGAGGAAGAGGGGTGGTTTTCATTTACTTCCGAAGTCAGAAGAGCGCCTGCACCGGACTGCCTTATCAGGTCGCACAGGTTGAAAAGGCCTGTTCTCTTCTCCGATTCGCTCTCGTAAAGCATGGTCAGCAGCGAGATCGAGTCTATTACGACCCTGCTTGCGCCGAATTCACGGATGAACCGGGGAAATTCGCTCTTCACTCGTTCAAGCGTTGTTTTGGCATCTGACGGCTCAAGCTTGATTATCGAGAGCATTCCGTTACCGGTGTAATCGCCGAGTCTCCATCCATAGGTCAGAGCGTTCTTTACAATTGATTTCTCGTCCTCCTCAAGAGAAATGTAAATGCATTTTTCGCCCGAACTCAGTCCCTTCAGAAGATACTGGATGCTCATTGTCGTCTTGCCCGTGCCGAATGACCCCAGTATGACAACAATGGCACCTCCAGGTATGCCCCCTCCCAGCATGTCATCCAGTCCCTCTATCCCTGTGGGCTGTACGGAGGCCATCATATCCTCTCCGTATCTATTACCACGAGGCCGCTCTGGGATGTCAGAGTTGTTGCAAATCTGGCCACTCTCTGCTCGTCGAGATGCGGCATCAGGCTCACAAACTTCGATATGTAGATGTATCGCTGCCTCTTGCTGCTGCTGGTATTCTTGCTCCATTCGAAGACAAACACGCCGTCAACGCTGTCTATTATCATCTGCTCCTTCCTCTTCTCAAGTATGCCCTCAGTCAGCAGGAGGTAGATGACGCCTTTCCATTTTTTTGACATGCGCTGTATCCCGCGGAGCATCGCGACAATATCCATCAGTTCTATGCTTTCGCTCAGGAGAAGATCTGTCAGTGAATCAATGATTATGAAGCTGCCCTGCGCCTGCCTGTCAAGAAAATCGACAATCGAGTTTATGAGCGAGGAAGAGCCTTTTCTCAGCAGGCCTCCCTGCCTGTCCACCCACGATGCAGGCACCACTGACTTCTCAAAATAATACTCAGAGAAGTCAGTGAATTTCACGTTCTTTTCAAATGCCCCGTGGAACTCCTCGTTGAATGAAAACAATATTTCCTGAAGTATTTCCTCCCTGGGTTTGAAGAAAGTGACGTAATGAATGTTTTCCGGCAGCCTGCCAGCGGCAGCTCTGTCACCCATAAGATAGCTCATCGATGCAGGTCTCTCCATTGCCAGCGAAATTTTGGCGGCGGATGTGTATGCAAATTCAACGAAACCGCTTCCTACGTCTCCAAGCAGAAGAACAACGGAACCGGCAGGAAGTCCGCCGTCTATTATGGAGTCAAAATCAGACACGCCCGTAGGCATCCTCAATCCAAGTGCATCCAATCCCATAGGCTCCGGTATCACGCTTCGGTTGAATAATCTTTTCCACATGTCAGCAGCCTCTGCGGCGACGGAACATGTCTCGCTCCAGGAAGCCTGGAAGCCATACGGGATCACGCAGTTTCGGCAGTCAGCCCAGCACCTGCGTCCCGAAAGGCAGTGCTGGCTGAAAATCAGGCGGCGTAACTACGTCATTATATTTATACGGAATGAACGGAAATCCGAGCTGTTGTGCTGACTCATTATGATATATATACGCCGGTGAAGCCCAGTTGACAGGAAACTATTTCGGCAACATGAAACTCGGCAAGCAGCTTGCCGACAAGGCGAAGGAAATAGCCCAGGAGAAGGAGGACGCCGAGGCCAAGATGAGGGAGCTGTCCTCACTTGCGCTGCTCTGCGAAAAAATCGGATTTTCCTCAAAGGACTTCCAGGAGAATTCAAAGAAGGCTGAAGTCAGTTTCAACGCAAGGGAGTACAGGGAATGCATCTCTGCCGCCTCCGTTGCGATAGACGGCCTCAACGAGGAACTTCAGAAGATATTCAGTTCAAGGATAGATTCAACTGCAAGAATCCTTGAATTCCTCCGCTCGAAGGGGGTAAACATCGGCATGGTCGGCGAGAACATTGAGCAGGTGCGCATGCTCCTTGCAAGAAAGGAGTACGAGAGTGCGGACGCAGCAATTACAGAGGTATGGTCGAGGGAGGAAAAGAATTTATCCGAACTGTATTCCAATGAATTTTCTAAAGTCCAGAGAACGATAGTGGAGGCAAAGTCGCACGGCCTTGCAATTGAAGGTGTCGATAGCCTGCTTTCCAGCGCCAGGAATGAAATGAGTTCCGGGAATTATGAAAATGCGTTCCGGCTGCTCGAGGAGGCAGGCGTTTCGATAGTCTCGCAGTTCAGGAAGAACGCAGATGCGCAGATCAAGGATATATCCGCCAGAATTGAGATATCGCGTCTGTTCGGTCTTGGCACATCATCGATGAAAGACCGTCTTGCATCAATCCAGGCACTCCCCCCGGAACAGAAATTTGGTGAGTTAGAGTCTCTACTTCTGTCCCTGCGGAGGGATGTGGACCAGAGGCTGAGGAAGGCTTTCGAGGCAAACATAAAAACCATCCGGAGCGAGCTTTCAAACAGCACGCTCAACGAGGCTGTTGCATCGTCGTCGTCTCTGAAGATCAAGGAAATCGAGCGACTCCTTTCAGAAGGCAATTTTGAAAAAGCCTATTCCTCGCTGAAGTCGTTCGAAGCAGAATTCGAGAAGGCGAAATATGACTACATTGCCAGGGTCTTATTCAACAGCAGGAAGTATATTGCAGAGGCGATGAAAAGAGGAGCCGATCTCACCGGCATAAACCAGAGGCTGAATGAGGTGAGGGAGCTCGTAAAGAAAAGAAGATTTGAGGAAGCGGTCAGGATGGCCGAACTTGCAAATGAGGAGTCCAAAGAGCTTTCGGAGCGCATGAACCGCGCCGATGAGCTTCTCTCAAAAATGGAAAATGAATATTCTGTTCTCATATCCCTTATAAGCAATTCGGTGGACATAGGCATCAAGTATGCCGACGCAAAGCGCAAGTTTGAGGAAAAGAAGTTTGAAGAATTTATCGAAGCGTCCACATCCCTCCTCAAGAGCATGCACCAGATGCTGGAGACATTTTCCACGAGCCAGATTGACGCACTCGACAGGAAGATTTCAGCACTCGAATATCTCGGCGCAGAAACGCTCGAACTGAACGAGCAGCTGGAAAACGCTGTTTCATTTGTCAGGAATTCAGAGTACAGCAAATGCATTGAGATTACCAACAGGATGGACACCGAGATTGAGGCAAGGCTGCTGCAGATGAACAACAGCTGGCTGGAAAGAGCAAAAAAGTGCACCGAGCAGGCGACCGGCAACATGAAGGAGAGACTCGGAAAACTGGTGGAGGAGGCCAAACAACTCCAGGCGGATCACAGCTACTACAGATCTGCCTGCACTGCGAAGGATATTGTGGACTGGTCAGGCAATGGTGATGTATTCAGGGTGCAGTCGCTTATACAGAGATCGAGGCGCCTGCTCTCCATCTTCCCGAATCTTGCAGTCAAATCGGCGACCACAATGCTGGAATCTGCGGAAAGACAGTTGGCGATTGATCTGGAGGGTGCCCTGAAAACTGCAGGCGAGGCGCACGACATAATTTACGGCCTTATCGCCGATTACTTTTCCAAAGTCATGTCGGATCTGATGGCAATGGTTTCGACTGCAAGGAGAAAGAAGATCGAAATAGGATACGGCTACAACCTGATAGGAAGGGCAAGAGCCGCGCTCAAATTCGAGGACTTCGAGACGGCCAACAGGATGGTTTCCCTTGCGAACGATGAGATACAGGGAAAACTTCGCCATGTTGATGAGATTGCCGAAAAGCTGGAGAAGGCCGAAAGGCAGTATCAGGAGTCGAAGAAGCTCAATTTATCAATCGAAGGGCTGGAAGATCGGCTTAACTCGGCAAGAAGCGCTCTTAAGCATTTCGATTATCTCTCAGCAAGCGCTGCAATATCGGAAGCTCTCGAGATGGAGGACAGGGGAATGTCATCCGTTCTCGCACCGAAGGAAATAATCAGACTCAAAGGGTTGATTCAGCTTGCGGGCTCCCTTTCCCTGGATGTGCAGGAATTCGAAGACACGAGGGTGAGCATCAGCAATCTCATGCGCGAAAGAAACTATTACGACGCACTTCTGGCCAGCAGAAAGGCAACCGCCGATATTGAATCGGTGATTCAGAATGCCATAGAAAGTGCTGTCAAATCGGTCTCGGCGGAGAGCGCAAGGGCCGAAATGGAGGGCGTAGACGTAAAGCTCGTGGAATCGAGACTCGACAGGGCAAGAGAACTTCTGGCCAGGGGGCAGTATGAACAGGCGTTCAGCAGTATCTCTCTTGCAGACAAGGAACTAAATTTCTCGCGTAATGCGGTGACCGAGACTGCAAACGCCATCAGTAAGGCGGAGAATTTTGTCGAGAAGCTCGACGAACTCGGAATAATAGACGGCAGTGCAATCGGAATGCTCAGGCAGTCCAAGACACTGCTGAGCAATGAACAGCATCTGCTCTCGCTGCAGACAGCCCAGAAATGCACCGAGATATGCATCATGTCGCTGAAAACCTCCGGTACCGGACTCCTGAAACGCTATTCCGCTTCCGTCACGTCGCTGATTTCTGAGGACAGGCTGACCGAGATAAGGAAGAAAATAGACGTAATTGCAGATGCAATCCAGCAGGGAAGCGAAAACGCAATCGATGGCCTTCTTGAAATCAAGGACCTGAACGACAGGCTGAAACTCCAGAAGGAAATGGCAGAACGCACCCTTGATATTTCAAATGAAAAAATAGAATCGGCGGCGAAACAAGGCGTAGAGATAAAGAGCCTGAAGGAGGAGACAGAATCCATAAGATCCCTTCTTTCGGCAAAGAAATACCGTGAAGTCATAGAGAAGGGGATCAGGATTGAGCAGATACTGGACGATATGCTGTCTGAAGTCAGGCTGCTCAGGGAAAGGGTTGACGAAACCGAGAAGAGGCTTCAGAGCTACAACGAGGCAGGCGTCTCAGAAAAGGGCTGGTTTGACGACCTGCAGAGAGCCAGGGAATTCCTGAGGGAAGGCAGAACATCAGACGCTTTCTCGCTGCTTTCCTCAATTGACGCAGCATCTTCGGAAAAGCTGCAGGCTGAAAGCGTATCAGCCCTCAACGGGCTTGAGAAGGCCACTGCCGCAGCTGAGGAGCTCGGAATCGAATTCAGGCCGGGTATGGTGGAGCAGGCCAGGAAGAATATGATGGAAGGTCACATGCTTGATGCCCTCTCGATAAGCGGTCCGGCGCTGAAGGATATCTCATTTGTCATGATAGAGACCCTTCAGGGGGCGCTGTCGAGGGCTGTGGACGGCATTGGCTATCCGGACGATCTCAGACTTGAGGCAGATCGGAAAATAGAAGAGCTAGTCTCAGAGCAGAGGTATGAAGAGGCAATATCATATCTCCGGAAGACCAGGGAGAATGCGGCCCGCAAGGCCGAGATTTTTAAGGCTCTGGCTCCATTGAAGGACGAAATCGCGCGCATTTCCAGGGAGCTGCGCAATGCAGGTGTGAATCTCAGAAATATTGATGGCAGGCTGAATGCAATTTATGCCGACCTGCCGGACAGTTCGGCAGCACAGGCAACACTGATACTTGAGGAGCTGAAAAGAACAAGGCAGTCGCTGATTCCGCGTCTCAAGATCCGGGCTGCGAATGAGGCGGGCGGTGCTTCGGTCAGGATTGTTAATGCAGGGAAGGCAGTTGCGCTCCAGGTCACCTCGACCGTCAGCGGCAGCACATTCAGGATGAACGAGACCATTGGAAATCTCAAACCCGGACAGGAAAGGAGAATAGGTATTTCGTCAGGGGCAACGGGCGAAGTAAATGTCGAGGTCAGGTCGAAAAACCTCCTGGACGAAGGCGAAAGTGTCACCGTCAAGCTGTTCAGAATGGATAAAGGGAGCATTCAGGCTGTACGTATCTGCCAGTACTGCAGGGGCAGGATACGGGAGGGGATGGAAGTTTACGAGTGCAGGTGCGGCAGGGAGTACCACGATGTCTGTTCGACAAGGACGGACAGATGCGAATGCGGACTGGCTATAGCGCACAAGTGAACAGACAATGTTTCGGCACCGTGCCTTCGCCTCCAGGTGCACTGCAGTTTATTCCCTATGCGCGGGCCTTCAGGCTGCCCGGCATATAGTATGGATGCATCCTGCGCATTCTTCCCCATACTGCATCAAGGTCGCCGCTTTTCACGCCGGCAAAGAGATGCTTTGCCATCTCAAGGGGCGCTTTCTCCTCCTTCGGAACGGTTCCGGGAACAGCGCCGAATGTGGAGCTTCCCACCCTCCTCCCGAGGATGAACGAGAATAGATACTTCGAGCGGGGAACGTGGAACGGGCTAGTCACGACGACAATCCTGCCGTACTCAAGTCTTTTCAGTATCCTGGCGCTGAAATACGCATTCCCGATGGTGTCAAGGCTCCTGTTCTCAAGTATGGATGGTATGGCTATATCCCTGTAGTTCAGTTCATAATCCCTGTGCATGATGGAAGCTTCGCTTTCTGTCCCGGATGTTTTTCCGCCTGAAAAGAGAAGCATGCTCTCCCCCCTTTTCGACGCACGCATGGCAGTCTCCACACCATGTTTCACCCTTCTGGTAAGCTCCGGGGTGGGCCTGTTCCCATCCGGTCTGCATCCCAGGACAACAACAACTGTCAGCATGGCACTGTTTCGATTGCCGATAGCATATATTATTCTATTTGCAGCGTGAAACCGGATGCTCCACAGAACAGGAAGGTGCAGAAACAGCCTACCGCACGTACTGAGGCGGCGATCGGAGCAGTTCCGCCACCTTCCTGTTCATTTCATCGACAAAGGCCGTGTCCTTGATCGATTCAAGATTGATCTCCAGGTTCTCGTAGGCCCCTTTCAGTGCCGCTTCGGCAAATATGCAGCCGACCATCGCATCGGATCTGCTGTTCCTGTTGCCCTTTTCGGCCATGTAGTTGGCCATCTTCTGGAGTTCTGAACAGAGCTGCATTATCTCAAGCGGTACTTCTGTGGCATGCTTGAGGGCGCTCTGGATCCGCTCATACCTCTTCAGCTTTCTCAGCTCCGTGTCCTTCGGCAGCCCTACCGCCTTCATTACGGCATCAAAACTTTTTGCATCACGGTCTGCAAGCTTCAGGAGCAGGCCGCAGAGCTTCTGGCTCCTGCGCCTGATTTCGGAGACATTATCCTGTATGGCCTCGTACTTCTCCTTTCCCAGTGTCAGATTGCAGTCCATGACAATCAGCGCCGCAGCTGCCGATGCGACTATCGCGGATGCGGAACCGCCTCCTGGTGTCGGCGAGGGTGATGAGAGTTCCTTTACGAATTCCGCTATCTTCTTTTCAGAGTATGACAATGCTATTCACCTTTTTCAAGTATCAGGTCAAGCAGCCTTGACTCGATTATCTGGCTTCTATTGAAGTCCATCAGCTTAAGTTTTTGCACTGCAACACCCGCAATCTCTGCGATCGGCAGCAGACCGACAATTTCGCTCCCTGCGACCTCCACCCCTTCCAGCACCGCCTCCTCGCTGACCTTCTCATATGCAGCGAGCGTGGATGTCTTTGTCAGGTCCGTGAGATTCATCGAGACCTGCGCCATATTCCTCTCGGATATGAAGAAGCCGAGAGCCTTCACGCCGGGAAGGCCGCCGTTCCTTTCCCTTACTTTGCCGGCTATCCTCTTCGCAACAGCAACGTCCGGTGTCTTGAGATAGACGTTGTATGCAACAAGAACCGGCCTGGCACCGACTACTGTGGCACCTGCCGTAGGGTGTAGCTCCGGGCCGCCGAAATCCGGTCTTCTGGACTCGTCAGTGAGAACTGCCTCCTTCAGGCCCTCGTATTCCCCCTTTCTTATGTCTGAAAGGTTCTTCCTGTTTGGCCTCCGGGCGGCACTTTCATACAGGTATGTGGGTATGCCGAGTTCTTCTGCTATTCTCATGGCCACCTTCTCCGAAAGTTCGATGCATTCTCCTATGCTGGAGTCCGAGACCGGTATGAATGGTATGACATCAGTGGCGCCGATTCTCGGATGCTCTCCCCTGTGCATGTTCATATCAATAAGTTCGGAGGCCTTCTTGCATGCCCTGAACGCAGCCTCCGCAACGCTGTCCGGCGGTCCAACAAATGTCAGGACACTCCTGTTGTGTGAGGCATCCATTTCCGAACCCATGAACATGATATTCGGTACTGTCCTGATTGCCTGTTCGATCAGTGAGACAACATCCTTCCTTCTCCCTTCGCTGAAATTGGGGACGCATTCGATAAGTTTCGTCATCTGTTCCGTTCTCCGGTAAGTGAATGTAATTCTGCTTCCATCCTGCTTTCAGGCAGCCCTGTCGGCAGCAGCTGTCTCCTTCCGCCATGCGATCGGCTCAGTGGAAACGGATGATATGTTCAGTATCTCCCTTCTGAGGTTTTCAACAAGCTTCCTGACATCCTCGGACTCGAATTTACCGAGTTGCCCTCTGTCGGCCAGAACCGCTACCTTGGGGTCAAACGGCATCCTGCCGAGCACTTTCAGCCCGGACAGCAGTTCTGAATCCCTGCCGTCGTCCCTCGGATACATTTCTATCGTCTCGCCGCAGTGGGGGCATTTCATAAAGCTCATGTTTTCCACCAGGCCCAGCACCGGTATCTTGGTGACCCTTGCCATATCCAGTGCCTTTTCAACAATCATGTGCGCTAGTGACTGGGGTGTGCTCACGACCACTATGCCGTCAAGCGGTATGGACTGAAATACAGTGAGCTGCGCATCGCTTGTCCCCGGCGGGAGATCCAGGAGAAGAAAGTGCAGGTTTCCCCAGTCAGTTTGCGAATAGAGCTGGTTAATTGCACGGGTGACAAGAGGTCCGCGCCATACTACCGCCTGTGTCTGCCTTTCGAGAACCAGGTTCATCGAGATGAGTTTTATGCCTTCCGCTGTTTCAGATGGAATCAGCATCTTTTCCGTTGCCCTTGCCCTTCCGCCGACACCCATTATTTTCGCCATGCTCGGTCCCGTTATGTCGGCATCCAGTATCCCCACCGAAAAACCTTCTCTCCAAAGCTCGGCTGCAATGAGCCCGGTAGTCAGTGATTTGCCCACTCCTCCCTTTCCGGATACTACTGCAATCACGTGCTGTATGCCCATTTTACCGTATCTGAATATTCCGGGAGCAACTTCGGTGGCGCCCTCGGGTTTGCTCTGCTTCCTTATTCTCCTCAAATCCTCGGAAAGCCTGAATTGCTCCTCCCGTGTCATTACGCCCAGCTTGATGTCCACACCATCGATGCCGGGCTGTTGCATAATTATTGATCTGACGTCTGATTCAATTGTCTTCTGCAGGGGGCAACCCTGGACAGTAAGCGCTATTTCTATCGTTACCCTTGTCCCCTGGAAGTGTATGCCTCTCACCATGTTCAGGTCCACGATGCTGATTCCTATCTCAGGATCCTTCACTGGCCTCAATGCTTCCATTATCTGTTTTTCATCCAAGCGGACTGACTCCTGTTTTTGTTAGACCGGACCTGTCGGGTAGTCTTAAGAATGCAATATTATTAATGCATTATTGTTGCCTGATGCCCCTTGACTTGAAAATCTGCAGCCTGCGCCAGTTCAGTCTGCAGAGTTCGTGGATCCGGGGGATGAGTCCAGTGGGATGGGTGACCCATGATATCGATGATACTTGTGATCATGCGCTTAATGTGCGCTCCATGCCACCCCGCTGCCGCATTACTTCCTGTCCAATGATCGGCTAGTGTGCCTGCCCGGCCTCTGAAGATGAAACACCGGTTGACAGGCATATTCAGTTCGAAAGGTCAAGCAAGGCTATTTTCTCGAGTATGGCATCCGTCAGCTGAGCGCCATCGGCCTCGCTTATACCGAATTCCTGCGCATTTTTCTTTTTAATGTCGTTCACATCCATAAGTGTGTCATCCCTGAAAAGATGCAGCTTCTCAAGTATTCTTACGAGTCTTTCATCATCCACGGCAGGCGTAATCATGATTGCTATCCTCTCACCGTCCGCCACTTTCATCCGCCGAATTGATTTCGAAATCTGTCTTTCACATGCAACGCAGGAAAGGAATTCTGTTCCGAAATCATCGGACAAGCCCCTGCCCCTCGAAAAACGCCTTGAAGCATGCAGATATGCGCTCATGAGATGGTCGACACCGAAGACCTTGTCTGCGTTGACGGGCTGCGCCATGAAGCCATTCCTCCTGAACTCTTCAATTATTGTCCGGGGATCCGTCTCCCTGCCCCGCAGGCATCCTATGAACGTTGCATCCATTGCAGCCGCAGCCTCATTCATTGAAAAACCAGTCCTGCGGGATCTCCTCTTTTTGCGGTATTTTCAGCACCTTTCTGGATCTCCTTGCGTTCTCAATTATCTTCCTTGCAATATTTCTTCCGAAACCCGGCAAAGCTGCGACCGCTTCCTCGTCCGCCGCAGCCACATCCTTCCTGCTCCTGAAATTGTGCCTGTACAGCGTGAGCGCCCTGTTTCTTCCCACCATTCTGATTGTCGCCAGATCAAGAAGGCGTTCGCTCAGACCCTTCTCCATCCTCAGGGCAAGGAGCTCCAGCTGCTGCGCGCTGCCCGAAGCCATTACGGACGAAAGCTCGGCTGCGCTGGAAACAAGCCAGGAAGCTGTTTCCGCCTTGTTCCTCAAGTCGCCGGGATAAATCCCGTACCTTCCAAGTATCTGATCTTCAGTTTCCTCGCTCATCCAGTCCTTCAGCAGAAGCGCAGTCTTGAGCTGCGACAGGTATAATCCGGTATCTTCCGCCTCTTCTATCTGCTGCAGCAGTTCGCCCTTTCTGTTTTCGGCGATATCGTTCAGATCATCCACTTCGGAATTCCTGCAGTAGAGGGGTATGATGTCCGGCGTCGAACAGATGGAATGCAGAAAACCGAGTTCCTTCCCCGGTTTGAACCGCAGTATGGCATCCCTCATTATTACCGCCGAAAGTGGATCGATATAGAGATCCGAGACCCTTTTTCCAAAGGTGGTTGCCCTGATCCTCTCGCCCTCCACCGCAATCATGCCGTTTTCCCAAAGATAGGATATTATTGAGTTCAGCGATTCGTCCAGGCTGCTCAGATCATTCTTAAACGAAAAGAAACTGAATGAAAAGAACTCCCTGAGTTCGTCGATTGAACCTGCCACCCTGGTGGCGAAAGCGCTCAGGACATGTGTTCTGAGCGACCTCTCATTTCCAATCTGTGAATTGACGCTTTCTGATTCACCGAGAAGATATTCATCAAGTATGAGGGATGCCTGTTCTGCGCTCTTTGCTATGATCACAGCTTCGCCGTAGTCGTCATACGACGGTCTTCCGGCCCTTCCGAGCATCTGTTTAATTTCCGCCACGGGAATCAGCGTGTTGCCTGTGTGTGCATCGTACCTGTAAATGTCCCTTATTATTACGGTCCTTGCGGGCAGGTTTATCCCTGCCGCGAGGGTCGGCGTGGCCACGAGGCACTTGATCTTTCCCTGCTTGAAGAGACGTTCTACAAGTGTCCTCTGTCTTCCTGTTAGACCGGCATGATGGAACGCTATGCCGTTCCTGATGGAATCAATGAGAATCTTCGACAGATGTGTATTGGACTCGTCCCCGTCATCGTCTTCCATGAGTTCAATTTCATCGTTCACCTGCTCCATCAGTTTCCTCATTCGCGACCCGTATCGCGAAGCAACGGTCTCCGTGCTCTTCCTCGTGTTAACGAAGACTAGAACCTGACCGCTGTCTTTTACGGCATCCTCAATAAGAGGCCACAGGTCATCGGGGTTGTTGTCTATCATCCTGCGTTCGTTGTTCGTGAAGAACAGCTCGCCTTCACAGTATGTACCTATTTTGAGGTCCACCGGCCTCCAATCGCTGTGGACGTGTTCCGCCTCAAGCCAGTCAGCTATTTCTGTCGAATTCTTTATCGTGGCACTCAGTCCTATGATCTGTATGTTGGGAACAAGTTTTCTGAGCCTTGCGATGACCATTTCAAGCGTTGGGCCCCTGTCAGCGTCGTTTATCATGTGAATTTCATCGACGACCAGGACGGACAGCTCTCTTATCCAGGGAGCGCTGTGTCTCAACAGCGAATCCGCCTTTTCGCTCGTCGCCACTATGATGCTGTTGTTCCCAAGACGTTCTCCTTTCGAGTCAAGGTCGCCCGTGCTGACCGCTACGCTTGCGCCCATTCTGCCGAATTTGCTGAGATCCTCATACTTTTCATTTGCCAGCGCCTTGAGAGGCACGATATACATGCCTTTCTGGCCTGACAGAGCCGCCCTCAGGAGCGCAATATAACCGATAAGCGACTTACCGCTAGCAGTGGGGACAGCCGCCACAACATTCCTGCCGTTAAGCACGTGAGGCAGGGCCACTTCCTGTGTCGGATAAAGATTCGTTATGCCTGTCTCCGCGAGTATCCGAGCAATTTCACTGCTGATGCCCAGTTCTTCCGGCCTCATTCTTTTCTGCTCCACAGTCTTCCGGTATCGGCTGCAGCCATTAAATCCATTGCAATTTGGGCAACGCGTACTGCTCCGCCGCCGGTGCTGAACCTGATTAGCATGGTTCCTTGATAATTAAGGGTACGCTGTTAAAAGTACGCAGCGTTCCGGCGTGTGTGTGACGGTCGCCGATACGGCCGGATCGCGCGAACCGTGTCAAAAACCTTATTTAGCAAGGAAGACTACAAATCAATAAGAGCTGAATCTAATTGGCTGAAGGCGAGGTGCAGGAGAAGGATGAGAGCGCAATTCAGGATGCTGACACCTGGATTGTCACACAGAATTTTTCTCATACCGGTGAGATAAGCATTCCTCCGCGGCAGTCCGATCAGGTCATTGGGCAGGACGAAGCTGTCAGGGTCGTCAGGAAAGCTGCTGAGCAGAAAAGGCACGTAATGCTGATCGGCGAGCCTGGTACAGGCAAATCAATGCTTGCAAGCTCCATGGTGGAGTTTCTTCCTAAAGGGGAACTGCAGGACGTAATAGCATACCATAACCCGGAAGATCCCAACGAGCCGAAAATACGCATTGTGCCTGCCGGAAAGGGCAAGGAGATAGTCAATGCTCAGCGCGCCGAAATGATGCAGAGGCGCCAGCAGAAGGCATCTGTTTACTGGATGCTCGTCCTGATGATAATAATAGCCTCAATAGCAATCTTCATATACAGCAAGCCGTCCGATCCGTCTATTCTGCTGTTCGGCATAATAGCCGCCATATTCATCTGGTTTTTCATGCGGTACACAGGGCAGAGGCAGGAGAGCATCATGGTTCCGAAGCTGCTCATATCGCATACTCCGGACGAAATGCCTCCGTTTGTTGATGCGACGGGTGCGCATGCGGGTGCGCTGCTCGGCGACGTCAAGCACGATCCCTTCCAGAGCGGCGGGCTGGAAACACCTGCTCATGAACGGCTGGAAGTGGGCGCCATACACAAGGCAAGCAAAGGCGTTCTTTTCATAGATGAAATCAACCTGCTGAGGATTGAGTCGCAGCAGAGTCTCCTGACAGCAATGCAGGAGGGAAAATTCTCGATACTCGGTCAGAGCGAAAGAAGTTCCGGAGCGATGGTGAAAAGCGAGCCTGTTCCATGTGATTTTATACTCGTTGCCGCCGGAAATCTCGATGCGCTGCAGGGCATGCACCCGGCGCTCCGTTCGAGAATAAGGGGATACGGATACGAAGTTTACATGAACACAACCATGCCTGACAGCGCGCTGAACAGGCAGAAGCTCATCCGGTTTGTTGCACAGGAGGTCGTCAAGGACAAGAAGATACCCCATTTCGACAAATTCGCGGTTGCGGAAATAATAAAGGAGGGGCAGCGGCGCGCAGGAAGAAAGGGCCGCCTTACTTTGAGGCTGAGGGAACTCGGTGGCCTTGTCAGAGTTTCGGGTGACATCGCAAGGGAGGAGGGTTCGGACCTCGTCCACAGGGAGCATGTCCTGAAAGCAAAGAAGATTGCCAGATCGCTTGAGCAGCAGGTTGCAGACAGGTATATTCAGCGCAGAAAGGAATACAACACAATCATTACGACTGGCGGCCTCATCGGCACCGTCAACGGCCTTGCTGCACTTGGAGCCGATTCGGGTATGTCCGAGTTTTCAGGGATTGTCCTGCCGATTGTTGCGGAAGTGACACCCGCCCATACCAGATCTGGAGGGAGGGTTATTGCCACAGGCAAGCTGGGAGATATAGCGAAGGAGGCGGTGGACAACGTCTCCGCCATAATCAAGAAGTATTCTGGCGAGGACATAAGCAATCATGACATACATATACAGTTCATCGGCACTTATGAGGGGGTGGAAGGTGACAGCGCATCGGTTTCAATCGCAACTGCTGTCATATCTGCATTTGAGAAGGTTCCTGTCAACCAGTCCATTGCGATGACGGGGAGCCTGAGCGTGAGGGGCCACGTCCTGCCCGTAGGCGGCGTTACGGCCAAGGCAGAAGCGGCCGCCGAAACGGGCCTGGCGGAGGTAATAATACCTGCTGACAACCTGGGAGATGTCCTTCTCGAACCCAGATATGAGGGAAAGATCAGGATATTTACTGTCAGAACGCTGCTGGACGTGCTGAAGGAGGCGCTTGTAGCGGGACCTGAAAAGGACAAGCTTATATCGAAAATCAGCGCCATATTTGTTCCCGACGCTACGGAAGGCGAGCAGCCCGTGGAATCGGTTCCTGTGCAGCCCGCAAAGATTAAAGGAGGAAGACCTCTTCCGCGGTAGACAAGTGCATCAATGAACGGTCTAGTGATAGGAAGATATCAGCCATTCCATCTCGGTCACCTTAAGGCTATTGAGGAGATACTGCAGAGCTGTGATGAAGTAATTGTCGGAATCGGGAGTGCGCAGTATTCGCATATGAGGGACAATCCGTTCACTGCAGGCGAGCGTTACCAGATGATATTCAGATCCCTGACGGAGAAGAAACTCCAGCAGCGCACGCATATAATACCCATCATTGACATAAACAGATATTCGCTCTGGGTCTCACATGTAAAGTCGCTTGTGCCCGAATTCAGCACTATATTCACAAACAATCCGCTTACCGAAAGGCTGTTCAGCGAGGCAGGATACGAAGTAAGACAGACAAAAATCTTCAGTAGAAACCTGTATTCCGGTACGCACATCAGGGAAATGATGATTAACGGCGGCAGGTGGAAAGAGCTCGTGCCGGCAAGCGCTGCGGATGTTATAGAATCTTTTCATGGGGTGGAACGTGTCAGGGAATTATTCAGACTTTCAGAGTCGAATGAAAAATCTGGTTGAACAGCTGTCGTCGCACCTTGCATCGGGCCGTAAGACAATTTCGCTTGCAGAATCCGTAACCGGCGGAATGGTGAGCGCCGCACTGACCTCAAGGCCGGGCGTCTCCTCTTTTTTCAGGGGAGCGGTAGTCGCATACAGCAGCAGCGCTAAACAGGAAATTCTCGGAGTGCCAGGAAAGACAATCGCGGCATTTGGGCCGGTTAGCGGTGAAGTCGCGGAAGAAATGGCTTCCGGCGTGTCGAAGATCATGAAGACGGACATGGCTGTTGCAACAACCGGCCTCGCCGGCCCGGGAGGCGATGGCACAGGGAATCCTGTCGGTCTCTGCTACATAGCTGTATTCGTGGACGGGAAAACCAGCATCAGGAGGAGCGTTTACTCCGGCGGGCGGGATGCCGTCCGGCAGAGTTGTGCTGCAGACGCACTCCTGTTCTGCAATGAGATGCTTGCTGACATCCTCAGGGGGAAGCGGAAACCAGGCGGCAATCCGTAAGAGATAAGCGCCTGGTATGCATATTATCGGATGTGTCATCTGAAAGCGGTCTTTCGGCGGACAACAGTTACTTCGAATCAAGGGATTTCGGCAGAGTCGGCTACCTTGACGAAGGCGAATCGGACAGCGTACTCCTTCTTCTCCATGGCTGGAATTCACATTCCGGAACCTGGAAGAAGGTTGTTCCCCGGCTGAAAAGGAAGTTCAGGGTGGTTGCCCCGTCGCTGCCTCCGCACTTCGGTGAATTCATGGACATGCCGGTACGTGGATATGCGTCGGCGGCCGACGAACTGCTCCGTCATCTCGGAATCGGGAAGGCGGCACTTCTCGGTAACTCGATGGGAGGATGGATTGCACTGCACTTTCTCTGCTCGTTCCCGCGGAGGGTCACAGCGCTGGTTCTTGAGGATACGGCAGGTATCGGATTCGACCTCGATTCCGACGGGATGCGCTCAGATCCTCTTGTCAGCTGTGTTGTCAGGAGCGGAGTAAGGACGCTTATAGTGTGGGGTGCCGGCGACAGCATTATACCGTCTGCAGTGGGAAGAGCTCTTCATGATGCGATCAGGAACAGCATCTATCTGGAATTCTCCGATTCGGGGCATGTGCCGCACTGGCAGCAGCCGGCGGAGTTTGTTTCAGCAGTGGAGAAATTTATGCTGGAGAGATAGATGCAGCGGGCGGTCTTCAGTCTTTTGTTCTCCCTCAGAATTCCTCTTCCCTGTTGGAGGCTTCAGCAATCTCCTTGATCTTCTCATTGTATTTTCTTGCAATATCCTGAAGACCGACAGCCCCGATGATTTCATTCCTCTTCTGGTCAAAGACCGCAAGGATCTCCATCTTTTTGCCCGTAAGCTCATTGAATGCGTCGTGTGCTGTAAGGTCAGAGTTTATCGTGCCTGCCCTGATCTTCACTATGTCTGAAACTTTCGGCCGGCCGCTGTTGAAACCTTCGTTTAACTCAATGAAAGTGATGTAGCCTTCAGCCTGATTGTTTCGTGTCACTACCACACCGGATGCTTTCAGCTCCACCGCAAGCCTGTATGCGTCCCCGATGTTCATATCGGCGTCCACCGTCACAATATTAGGATTCATTGCTTCCTTTACACCGATATAATCCATTATTGGCTTCTCATATTCTTCCGAATGTGCGGGCGAATGCATCCTGTCCATCACCTGTGCACGGTAGATTGAATATTTGCTGCCGGATACAAAGTAGGCTATTGTGGTCGCCAGCATCAGCGGCAGGAAGAGTGCATATCCGCCTGTCATCTCTGTCCCCATGATGATTATCGAGATGGGAGCCTTTGACACGCCTCCGAAGAAGGCAATCATTCCCACAATCGCGATTTCCGTTATGTTGAGGTACGGGAAAAGTGAGCCGAAATAATCGTGGAAGACAACAGCGATTACGGCGCCAACCAGCGTTCCTATCACAATTCCCGGTGCAAAAACGCCCCCGGAGCCGCCGGAGCCAATGCTGAGGGATGTAGCGAATATCTTTGCAAAGATGAGTGCAATGAGTATCCAGAGGGGCAGCAGGGCGAGATTGTTCAGCAGTATGAGCTGAACCCATCCGTAACCCAGGCCGAGGACCTCGGGAAAAGCAATTGCAATCAGCCCGACCAGGACACCGCCGACTGCGGGTCTGAAGTATTTCGGCAGTTTTACCCTTTTGGAAAAGAAATTCCTCACACCGTAAAAGGTGGCGACGTAGATTATACCGACAACACCGGTTATGGCTCCGATGAGGGCATAGAGAAGCAGCGACTGGGGATGCAGGAACAGGAGTATCGAAGATGAAGGCAGGGAAAACAGCGGCTGATAGTTGAAGAAGTAGCCGAAAATCGCATATCCCGTCACGGATGCTATGATCGAGGGTATGAGCGCTTCGACTTCAAAGTCCCTCCTGTAGAGAACTTCGGTGCTCAGCAGTGCTCCTCCGAGAGGGGCCATGAATATGCTTCCTATTCCCGCACCTATTCCTGCCGCAACAGCAATTCTTCTGTCCCGTTCGCTCAGCTTCATTATGTCGGCAATGAATGAACCGAATCCTGCAGCGATCTGCGCTACAGGTCCTTCCCTCCCTGCACTGCCGCCGGAGCCTATGGTCACGGCTGAGGCCACCAGTTTCACGAACGGAACCCTTCTCCTGATGATCCCCTTTCTGAAATGAAACGCCTCTATCGCAGCATCGGTACCGTGTCCTTCGGCCTCCGGTGCGAATCCATAGACTATCAGTCCCGCAATGAGACCTCCGAGTCCGGTCGATACGGGTATAAGATAGTACCTGTAGCTGCCGAAGTGATACACGGCGCTCCCTCCTTCGCTTATCGGTGAGGGAGGGACAAATCCGGTAATGCCTGTGAGAAAAACGTTTGTCGCAAGTGATATGGCATAATACAGCACCAGCGATCCTATTCCAGCGACCGTCCCTATGAAAATACCGATGAAAAACCATTTTCTGACATAGCCTGAGAGTATGCGGATCTTCAGCGATTCCATTATGCCGATGCTTTCACCTTCAGTGCTGTCTTTCGCCACCACTCAATCGTTAAAATAGTTTTTCGCTCCATTTCACTCATCGCAATTTTCAATTATATTATTTTCAAATTCAAATTCAAATCAACCGTCAGCTGCATTCTGCAAACAGGACCATGCTTCGGAGGTAGGCAACAATACTATAAGGGTGATTAAAAATCAAGTATTATGGGCAACGCATTTGTCGACGGCCACAAAATCGAAAACCTTATTCTGGCATGGTCCTCAAAAAACAAACCTGTCCTGGAAATTTCCTCCGGGGACAGAGTGACATTCAACGTTCCTGATTCGTCAACGAACCAGGTGAAACTCGGTTCCCCCGCCTCGGCTGTTTCAATGAAAGATGGCTCGCTCACTGACGCCGCCGTTGGTCCGGTGTATGTGCGTGGTGCAAAGAAGAAGGACATACTCCGTGTCGAAATACTGGACATCAAATGCGGAAACTGGGGATGGAGCATGCATTCCCCGGATTTCGGTCTCCTCCCCGAAATTTTTCCCGAGAGGAAAGTCTATTACTGGTCTATAGAGGACGGCTATGCCAGGCCCTACAGAAATGAGTTTCTGAAAGGGCTGTCGCTCAGGACCAGGCCATTCATGGGGGTAATGGGCGTGGCGCCGTCCGCCAAATCCGATTATCCTCTGATTCCCCCTCAGTATTTCGGCGGAAATATGGACAACAGGCGCCTCCGGCGCGGGAGCGTCGTCCTTTTCCCGGTCAATGTCGACGGAGCTCTCTTTGCCACTGCAGATACCCATGCGCTTCAGGGAGACGGTGAAGTCTGCGGCACCGCCATCGAAACAGAGTCCAGACTCAGCCTGAGAATTTCTGTTATTCCAGCAAAGGAGGCCACACATTCCCTGACCGCCCCTCTTGTCATTTCAAGGGAATACCGGGAAGAATCCGCTTTCATTTCGACTTCCGGCATTTCCAGTGATCCTTACAAAGCGGCCAAATCAGCCGTTTCACAGATGATTGACCTGATGAGCGAAGCCGGACTCGACAGGTCAGAGGCTTATGTCCTCTGTTCGCTCGCCGGGAATCTGAGTGTGGGCGAAGTCGTCGACATGCCCAACTGGAATATTATTTTTTCAATAGATGCAGCAACACTGGATAAGCTGGGGCTTGAGATTCAGAATTTCTGACTACGGGCTCACAGATTCGAGCGGTTCGGTTAAGAAATGAATGTTGCGGAAATAGGCACGTCCTCTCTTCCCTTTCATTCCTCTTATTCCGGCAGCAGAAGCGCACCATCCCTCAGCATGCCGGCAATAGTTTCGATATCCCCTGAATGAATTCTGTCTCCGCTGTATCCCTTGATCCTCTTTCTTACGGACACATGAATCCTGGCGATCTCCGGTGCTGACGGACCGCCGGCGATTTCGAGTGCCCTTGCGGCGCAGATTGCCTCTATTCCAATGACCGCAAAAGCATTTCTGACCATCTGTCTCAGTTTTATTGCGGAGTAGGCTCCCATGCTGACGAAATCCTCCTGGTTTGCAGATGTCGGAATGGAATCGGAGGATGACGGATGGCTGAGGACCTTGTTTTCGGAAACAAGCGCCGCCGCAGTGTACTGCAGCACCATGTAGCCTGATTCGAGGCCGGGCCTGTCTGCAAGGAACGGCGTGAGTCCGCTGAGTTTGGAATCCGTCAGTCTTGCAACGCGTCTCTCGGAAAAGGAAACCATCGCCTGAAGCGGTATACAGAGACTGTCCAGCACAGTTGCAACAGGCTGTCCGTGGAAGTTGCCGGCCGAAATAACCTTTTCGTCTTCGGTGAGGACGAGCGGGTTGTCGGTGGTCGAATTCATTTCAACTGTGAGCACCTGGCTGCAGTAGTTCAGCATCTCGTGCAGCGGACCGAGGACCTGCGGTGCGCACCTGAGTGTGTACGGATCCTGTGTCCTTTCGCCGTTCCCTATCAGCCTGCTTCCCCTGGCAATGTCGTTAAGCCTGGCGGCGACGTACTTCATGCCGCTGTGCGGTCTCACCCCCATTGCCTTCATCGAAAATTGATCAATTCTTCCCCTGAGCGCCTCGAGACTCATCGAAAAGACTGCCAGGCTCTGCTCCAGCAGTCTTCTTGTATCGTACACGGCTATTGCGCCGAGAGCAGTCATGAACTGTGTCCCGTTGATGAGTGCGAGCCCCTCCTTCTCCCTGAGCTCGATCGTTTCTAGTTTTGCAGCGCGGAGTGCTTCGCTCCCTTTCATAATCTTTCCTTCGAACTCCGCTTCCCCCTCGCCGATCATTACAGACGCCATGTGTGCGAGCGGAGCAAGATCGCCGCTTGCACCTACCGAACCGCGTGACGGTATGACAGGATGTACGCCGCGGTTCAGCATGTCCCTGAGCAGCGCCACAACCTCAGTCCTGACGCCTGAATAGCCGCGCATGAGCGTATTCAGCCTCAGCAGCATCAGTGCTCTTGTTTCCTCGGCGGAAACAGGATCACCGGTTCCTGCACATGTGCTCAGGACAAGATTCCTCTGCAGTTCCGCAGCCTCTCTGCTGTCTATTCTTGTGTTGCAGAGCTCGCCGAAACCTGTATTGACACCGTATACTGTTTCCCCACGCCTCAGCATTTTCTCAAGCAGTTTCCTCGATCTTTTCACCTTTTCGAGTGAATTTCTGTCGAGCAAAATTTTCCTGTTATGTCTTGCAACCTCAACCAGTGATTCAACAGTCAGGGCGTTGCCGCTGATCCTGAGTTCGCCTGTCATACGGATTCCACGCCTGAATGCCGTTTGTTATAGAAATATTAACACCATGCGGGCGGGGGCTACGGCACGCGCCTAACCGTTTCAGTCTCATGACGACAGTCGGTCAGTCTCCTCCATCCGCAGTTGCCACGATCACTATTCTCCTCTTAAGGAAGCTGTCTTCCGCAGCATCGTATGAAATGGATTTCTTGAAGTCGAAGGGGCTGCCGTCAAGGAAGCGCCTTGCTTTTTTGCCGCCTTCTTCGGATTCTGTCACAGGGAACAGCCATTTTTCAAAGGAAACCCTTTCCTCCTCGACTTTAAGGAATTGTATCATGAATCCGGCATCCTCGACAATCCGTTTCCAGTCGTTTTTATTTTCCGCAAGCCCATGGCTGCTGTCTCTGGCCCTCTCAAACCCGTTGTATTCCGCCTCCATACCGGCTGGAGCGATCATATCTGCAATTCCCAGTGAACCATGCGCCTTCAGCACCCTGCGGGCCTCCATCAGGAACTCCCCCTTCTCGCTGAAATGATGTGCCGCTCTTCTGCATGTCACGATATCGAACATGCCTGCTTTGAACGGAATGCGGGAAACATCCGCTGTGAAGAAATCGATGTTTGCCAGACCCTTATGCTTCGAGAGAATTATTGCCTGCCTGAGCATTTCTTCCGTCCTGTCAATGGCACAAACGGATTTCAGATGCTTTGCCATTTCAATCGCCGTAAAACCGGTTCCCGTTGCTATATCCAGTGCAGTACTGTTTCCGCTCAGTGGCAGATTCGAAACAAGCAGGTGCAGGTCGGAGCCGCCGGCATGAGAAGCACTCTTCGCATACCCCTCCGACTTCCGGCTGAAAAATCCTTCGACCCTTCTGTCGTGTTCCTCATTCTTTGGTTCCATACCGCGCGGATACAGTCAGCAGAATTGAAATATGTTTTGCAGGTTCAGGCCGCTTCTTTCTGCAACTTATGAAACCTGAATCCCTGCTGCGCCTGCATCAAGGAAGATGCGTAAAGCGCTATGCCTACAGCACTCAAGAAGCGGCGTGATGATTTGAGCTTCAGTGAGCCTGATGCCCGAGCACTTGCTCCCTGTTCTCATCGCCGGAGAAAGACAGTGTGATGCGCGTCGCTAAACCGCCGGTCTGAATTTGTATCCGTACCGTATTATTCCCGAGTTTCCTTCAGAACCGAGTTTCCTGAATATCGCCTCTACCTTCATTCCTATGCTGACGTCCTCCGGTTTGCAGTCGACTATCTGCGCCGTCACTCTCACTCCCTCGTCCATCTCGACCATTGCCATCACGTACGGCCTCATGAGGGAAAAGTCCGGCATCGGCTCATGCACGAGCGTATAAGAGTACACTTTTCCTTTTCCTGAAAGCCTGTACGGTTTTATCTTACCGAGGCTCTTCCTCCTGCATCTTGGACAGATGGCCCTGGGCGGAAAGAAGACGCCACTGCAGTTACCGCACTTCACACCGAGGAGTGTATATCTGCTTGGATTTTCTCTCCAGTACCTGGGATTTGCCATTTCTAAGCCCTCCTGAATATGTGAACAACCGATGTTGCACCTGTTCCACCCACATTGAGCGACAGGCCGTATTCCGCATCGCTGACCTGTCTCTTTTCCGCCTGGCCCCGCAGCTGTCTCACGACTTCTACCGCCTGCGCGATGCCGGTTGCTCCCATGGGATCTCCCCTGGATTTCAGTCCGCCTGAGGTGTTGACCGAGACAACGCCGTTTATTTCTGTCATTCCTTCCAGCGTGGCTGCACCGCCCTTCCCCTTTTCAAAAAATCCGAGATCCTCTATGTTCAGTATTTCCGAAATGGTAAAAGAATCGTGGACTTCTGCAATCTTAATGTCCTTTGGCCTGACGTTTGCCTTCCTGTATGCATTGTTTGAGGCAACACGGACGGAGTCGAATCTCGTTATGCTTTCGCGGTGGTGAAGGGCGAGTGTATCTGTTGCCGCCGAAGATGAGGCAATGACCACCGGCTCCTGGGCGTATTTTTTTGCTGCCTCGAGCGGTGCAAGTATGAGTGCCGCGGATCCGTCTGAAATCGGTGCGCAGTCGAACACTCCAAGGGGGTCAGAAACCATCGGTGCCTTCAGCACCGTGCTGATGTCTATAGCCTTCTGGTACTGTGCAGTCGAATTCATTGAGCCGTTCCTGTGGTTCTTCACCGAAACGCTGGCTATCTGCTCCCTCGTGGTGCCGTATTCATGCATGTGCCTCTTTGCTATCATGGCATGAAGACTGGCCATTGTTGCTCCCGTAAGCCCTTCCCACTGCTGATCGCCGCCTGCCATCTGTATTCGCGGTATTTCCTCGTCTGTCACGTCCGTCATTTTCTCAGCTCCGGCCACCATCACAATATCGTGCATGGCGGAGGCAACTGCCATATATCCCTCTCTCAGTGCCATTCCGCCGGATGCACCGGCCGCCTCGATACGCACTGCGGGCAGGTGGAGCGAGGCAAGGCCTGAATAATCCGCAACAAGCGCCCCGAGGTGTTCCTGGTCGATCAGGCTTCCGGCGGCCATGTTGCCGATATAGAGCGCCTCTATTTGCTCGCCTGTTATGCCGGCATCGCCGACTGCTGAAAGGCCGGCCTGCATGCCTATGTCCCTGAGAGAGTGTTCCCAGAGTTCTCCGAAACGCGTGTCGCCTATCCCGATAATCGCCACTTCTCTCATCATCATTCCTTCATGACTATTTTTCCCTTGAATTTGGCATATGTGCCGTAGTCGAGCGTTTCCGAATTTTCCACTAGCTGCTTTACAGTCGGTGCGTTCTCCCTGTGGAAACCGTTCATTGCGTCCGTGACGGTGATGTCGAATCCGTCGCTTCCTGCCCCCGAACCGAACGCAACACCGAATATGCGGTCCCCGGGCTTTGCAATGTCGAGGATCGCAGCAAGTCCGATCATCATGGATGCGGAATATGTGTTGCCGATGTACGGCGTCATCAGGCCCGTCTCAAACTGCTTTTTCTCGAAACCTAGCATCTGCGCCACCCTCGTGGGAAATTTACCGTTTGGCTGATGGAATACGGCGTAGTCGTAATCGTCTGCAGTCGTGCCCTGGAGTTTCATGAGTTCCTTTGCACAGGTGCTCACATGCCTGAAATAGGCAGGCTCCCCGGTAAACCTCCCCCCGTGGCTCGGATATGCCTGTCCCTCTCTCCTCCAGAAGTCTGGAGTGTCTGAAGTGAACGAGAAGGTCCTGTTTATGCTGGCAATAATGTTGTCTATTCCGATAATGTATGCCGCACCGCCGGCGGAAGCCGAATATTCGAGCGCGTCTCCCGGAGCACCCTGTGAAGTATCTGCACCTATTGCCAGAGAGTATTTCACCATCCTGGAAATCACGAGTCCCATGCTTGTCTGCATCGCGGCTGTCCCCGCCTTGCATGCGAACTCGTAGTCAGCCACTGTAATAAAATGCGAAGCGCCAATGGCCTCCGCAACTATGGTGCCTGAAGGCTTGACTGCATACGGATGCGATTCGCTTCCCACATAGACTGCCCCGATTTCTTCAGGGTCTACGGAACATCTCGCGAGGGCATTCCTGGCCGCCTCCACCGAAATTGTTATGACATCCTCGTCGGGGTACGGGACTGACTTGCTGTATATCATCAGTCCCTTTTTCACTGCGTCTCCGTTCTCTCCCCAGATCCTGGCAATCTCCTCCGGCAGTATCCTGAATCTGGGCACGTATGCCCCGTAACTCACTATGCCTGCACCATTTTCACTTTGTCCGAACATCACTGTTTTCATCTCCGAATTTTTCCAGTATTTCTATCATGTCTCTCTGTTCTATGTCGCTTCTGAGCAGCGGTATGTTTTCAAGTTTAGACAGCAGTATGGCCAGCTGGTCGATGTTTTCAGGCCTGTGATACACTACAGCAGCAGGCTTCATCGGATGGGCTCTTACCGCTATCATGGGAGACCTGCCGAATTTCACGCTAGTAAAAATCAGTGCTCTCTGGCTGCTCCATCCGAATATCTTCAGATAATCAGCGGAGCCAAGCGAGGTTATGGCCTTTATACTGTCCAGCAGGGTATAACCATGAAGGTATCGGTCAGTGCTCACTTCCTTTGAAAGGTTTTCTGCGTCTATTGCTGAAATGAGCTCATCAAGGTGAATGGATCTGGAAAATTCCCTCATGCTCAGAAGGTAATCGGGTGTCGCCTCGGTGTCAAAGCGCTTGATAAACCTTCCGCCGCTCCTGAGCTCCAGACTGATCATTGCCTCAACGTACCTCCTGACCATGGAGGCTCCGGGCGATTTTCTTCGCCCGGATTCATAGTCGCTGATCACTGAGGCGGATATTTTCAGCTCCCTCGACAGCTCAAGCTGGCTCAGGTGGAATTCTTCTCGCCACTTCTTCATCGTGCGCCCGGGATCCGCAGAGAGAACGATTTCTCCTGCAATCTTTTCCTTCAGCGCGCTATGCATATTGAGGTCGATTGCTGGTCGCCTTATTTAATATTGACGATATTCGAATCGTTTATTGACGAATTATTCCGCATCTCCGAAGTTAAGCCGTTTTCAGCAGATCCTGGTGCTTCTTCCTGAATTTTGAAACCTTCGGTCCTATGACTATCCTGCAGTACGGCTTGCCGGGATTCCTGCTGAAAAATTTCTGATGGTATTCCTCGGCAGGATAAAAATCATTGAGCGGAACAACTTCCGTGACAATGGGATCGTCGAATACCTTCTGCTCCGTCATTTCAGCGATAAGGTGCTCCGCAATTTGTTTCTCTTCCTGGGTCTGATATAGTATTATTGATCTGTACTGGGAGCCGTAATCGGGCCCCTGCCTGTCCACCGTCGTCGGGTCATGCGTTGCAAAGAAAATTTCGAGAATGCTTCTGTAATCAATCTTCAGCGGATCATATGCTATCCTGACAACTTCAGCGTGCCCTGTGTTTCCCGAACAGACAAGTTCGTAGGAAGGATTTTCCACGTTCCCGCCGGCATAGCCGCATTCAGTTCTTTCAACTCCGATCACTTCGGAAAAAACTGCATCGGTGCACCAGAAGCATCCGCCACCCAAAACGGCAGTTTTCAAATTCAGTTTACTGTCATGTGCATTCATCGTGTTACCAGGCTTCAAACGATAGCGCAGTGTATAGTGATATTTATTATATTTAAATGGTTTCGAATTTCAGAAAGGTATGCCTGCCCCTGGAGGAAAGAAACAACCGGTTAATGCGCACTTTGATTTTGGAGGAAACTTCTTAATCTGTGAATATTCTCTGCGTCAACCAGCCAGGGTCCGTGGGGTAACTTGGTTATCCTTGTAGGTTCGGGACCTATAGATTCCGGTTCAAATCCGGACGGACCCATATCAATATAAGTTCAAGTTCAGATTGAAATCGTTTAAAATCTCTTAAAAACTAGTTCTAAACTTATGTGAGTATGGACCGGGCGGGATTTGAACCCGTGGCCTCTACCATGCCAAGGTAGCGATCTTCCAACTGATCTACCGGCCCATGTCTGCTGGTGTACAGGTGTTGCATATTGTGATGTGTTATAATCATTTTGCAGGCCATTCCTTAAATTTCAGGCCTGTATTTTCTGAAAGCTTTCAAGACTTCTCTGGAATCTCATCCTTTCGCCGGGGACCTTCGTTGGATATTCCGCTGTGAGGCAGCCGAGGCAGAGGTCGGAACCCTTTATGCCAAGCGCCTCCACAAGACCCTGTATACTGAGATAGCCGAGGCTGTCAGCGGTTATTTCCCTTGCAATATCGTCCTCGCTCTTGCCCACGGCTATGAACTGGTCCCTTGTCTTCATATCAACACCGTAGTAGCAAGGGGCAACAATCATCGGGCAGCCGATTCTCACATGCACTTCAGTGGCGCCCGCCTTTCTCACCATCTGGACAATCTTTTTCATCGTTGTGCCGCGGACAATACTATCGTCTATTATCACAACTCTCTTTCCCCTGATTACCGGTCTGAGAGGATTCAGCTTCAGCGAGACGCTATTCTCCCTGGCACTCTGCTCCGGCATAATGAAAGTTCTTTCAATGAATCTGTTCTTCATCAACCCCTCAGAAAGAGGAATTCCAGACACTTCGCAGAATCCAATCGCATGGGTTCTGCCAGAATCCGGGACGGGTATGATGACATCCGCGTCGGCCGGTCTCTCCCTGGCAAGTACGCGGCCTATGTTGCGCCTCACTTCGAAAACCGACTTGCCGTCGATTACACTGTCAGGTCTCGCGAAGTAGACGTACTCGAACATGCAATTTGCCTTCTCTGCCTTCTCGGGCTGCAAAGGTGCCGGAAATGACAGGTAATCCCCGTCTGTCAGCTCGATTATCTCTCCGGGATAGAAATCGCGTATCAGCTCGCCGTCAAGCATGTCAAAGACTACGCTTTCGCTTGCTATTGCATAGCCGCCCGGGATCCTGCCGAGTGCGAGGGGCCGTATGCCTAAAGGATCCCTGATGCCGAATACCCTGCTGCCTATCATCAGTGTAAAAGCATAGCCTCCTTCAACACGCCTAAGGGCGTTCCTGATGGCCCTCGCCGGTTCGTACATGTCCTTCAGTTCGTTCACAATCAGGCGGAGGACCAGTTCGGTGTCCGTCGTCGAGAAAAAACCCCAGCCTTCATTCTCCAGACGCTCCCTCAGTACGTTCGAGTTGACAATATCGCCATTATGCCCCAAGGCAACATCGCCGACCGCAGAACTCAGGACAAGCGGCTGCACGTTCTCGATCATGTCGTCTCCCGTCGTGGGATAGCGCACATGCCCTATGCCGGAATGCGATGTCAACGACGAAATATTTTCGCCATTGAAAACCTCGTGGGCAAGGCCGAGACCCTTGACCGCCTTGATTGTTTCCTCGGATGAGCTGACCGCGATACCCGCACTGTTCTGCCCTCTGTGCTGCATTATCCTGAGGCTCGCATAAAGAGCGGGGGCAACATTATTGCTTGAGATCATGCCGACAACGCCACACTTGTGTCCGGCTTTGTCGGAATTCATTTTTTCACTTCGCTAATGGGCTTTAGCCCATGAATAGTTTCTGGCCTTAGCGCTCTTTCCGTAACCGCATGAGGAGCAGAAGCCCTTTATGTTGTATGAATGTCTTCCGCATCTTCTGCAGATTATGTGTGACTTGTTTCTGCTTCTCTTTCCCTGTGACGGTGTTCCCTTGCCCATAAATCATCCCTCAGGGTGATATGTATATAACGTTGTCGCCTCTGACTATGGCAACTTCCAGTTTTCGGACAACTTCGTTGTTTACTATCTCTTCCGCGTTCTTTAGCACTATGTTCATATGAGGATCGTAGCCGTCCAGTATGCCCCTGTATCCCCGGTTGCCTTTCAGCTCAACCATGACATGCGATTCCATCGCCTGTGCGAGGAACGCAAGCGGCTTGACAGCAGTTGCCATGGATGTCACATTTTGCTGTTGTTTATTAACCTTTTGGAAGAAATACGGCGTTCTGTTTTAATGACGCTCATGAAGGTTTGCGGATCATTGGCTATGCCGTGATACCGTCGAATCAATTCATCTGAATTCGCTTCTTTCAAAGAGCAGGAGTCCTAGCAGAACGGATATGATGAAGTATGCAACCATGATGAGCAGCCCTTCAACAATGGTCGGCGTATACGTGGTCACCGACGACAGGTGCAGCCCGAATCTGCTGACAGATTTGGAACTGTGTGTGGGATATGGAACTGTAAATACGGCTGAAATTATGCCTGCACCGTAGCTGATAAGAAACCACGGCTCGATGCCGACAAACAGGCTGAGGAATGTCTGCACTGTTGAGAATACAAACAGGAAGAGGATTGCTGTGAGTATGACTGAGGTGACCGAACTCCTGAAAAGGGAGCTGAAAAAAAATGTGAATCCCATGACCGACAGGAGATACACGAGCGAGAAAAGAAGCGATTCGATGAGCTGCGACGGGACAGATGCTCCGAAGTAGTAGATGCCATTCGCAAGCGCGATGAAGAAGTATAGGAAGACAACAACAAGGGCTGAGAGTAGCGCACCGATAAATTTGCCTGTGTAGACGGATGACCTTCTGATCGGATTGCCGATCAGGAAGTAGCCGGTCCTGTTCTGAAATTCACCGGAGATTGCGTCGCCGCCGAAGAATATGCAGGAGAGCACTACGAGGAAACCGATGATGCTTCCCCACCATGTGGAATAGAATGAAAGTGTGCTGGCCAGAACGGACGAGGGCCGGTAGTATCCGACGATGACTGTGAGCAGGCCGCCTATTATCAAATCGATGAGGAGGAGCACATAGAAGCGTCTCGATCTGATATAATTGAGCATCTCGTACTTTGCAATCTTGATCGCCTGAGTGATGCCTCCCGGAATACCCTGGATGCCGTCCCCCTGCATTTCCATTTTCACGAAGTTCTCTGCTGCAGTCATTACAGTGTCTCCTTTATCAGATTCATATACGTGTCCTCTAGTGCGGTGGAAGATGATTCCCTGAACGTTATCAGCCCCATTCCGGAACCTGCCAGCGCAGCAAGCAGCCGCGCCTGTTCCTCCAGCGTGCCGTTGAAATTTATCCTTACTTTACTGCTGCCTGGTTTTTCAATGGATACAATCCCGCTGATTTGTCCGAGTCTGTCGGCTATTGCCTCCGCAGTCCATTCATTCAGGAACTCCGCATCGAAGCTCCTGACGGATGGGCGGCCTGAAAACTTTGACGTCACCTCGGAGATTGTTCCATGGACAAGCAGTTTTCCGTGGTCTATAATTGCGACTTCGTCGCATACCTCCTGTACCTCTGCCAGGAGATGCGAACTCATGAAAATCAGTATGTTTCTCGCCTTAAGCGACTTTACAATATCCCTGACTTCTGCCATGCCCCTCGGATCGAGGCCGCTGGTAGGCTCGTCCAGTATTATTATTTCAGGGTCCGACAGCAGAGCAGCAGCAACATTGATTCTCTGCTTCATCCCCTTGGAGAACTTGCCCACTTTCTGATCCGTCCAGTCCTCCATTTTCACACTGCTAATGACTTCGTCAACTCTCTTCCTGTATTCGCTTCTGGGCAATCCTCTTATTTCTGCGAGCATCGACAGGGACTCCCTCGGCGTAAGAGACGGATATATCTCTGGTGTCTCCACCAGCGCACCGCACGATGCAAGCGCTTTTTTCTTTTCCTTCCTTACATCGTAACCATTTATCAGCGCTCTGCCGGATGTGGGCCTTATCATGTCTGTAAAAAGCTTCAGGGTGGTTGTTTTTCCAGCACCGTTCGGACCCAGAAATCCGACGCATTTTCCTCCTTTCAGTTCGATGTCAAGATTGTCCAGTGCTTTCAGCGTTCCATACTGTTTAGATAGATATTCGGCAACAAGCGATTGCATTTCCGTTTCTCCCTTTTATATTTCAGTGTATGTGGCATATTTAAAGTTGGAAAGTTTTTCTCTCATTCCACTTTGAGCCATCTGCTGGCTGCAAATGTTCCCAGCACAATCATGAGGAGGGCGAATATTCCAAGATAACCGAGGTAAATCCAGTTCGGGTCTGATGACCCTAGAACTATGCTCCTGCCGAGAGTGGCTGAAAATGTTACCGGATTAACGCTGGAAATGGCCTTCATCCATGAAGGGAAGCCCGCCTTAGGGAAGAGCGCCGTGCTCGCAAACATCAGTGGCAGTGTTATGAAATTTGACAATACGCCCGGGGTCTGCCAGTCGGTGCTTGAAACTGTCAGGCCAAGGAACATCGATGAGAAGCCCAGTCCGAGCAGGAAAAGTGCGAGGAACCATCCGATCCAGTCAAGCCCGACATCAAAATGGACGCCAAAAAGGACTGCTGCTACAATCATCACCGGTATCTGAATGAGCCCCCTGACAGTCGCGCCAAAGACCTTTGAGAGAAATACAACCGACTTGCTTGTGGGTGTTATCAGTATGCGCTTCATGTAGCCAAATCGCTTGTCCTGAATTGAACTCATCGAACCGAACATCCCGATGGTAAGCATGGATGTTGAGAGCACACCGGGCAGGAGGAATGCGATATAGTCTTTCGTGCCAAAGTAACTCAGCAGAAACGATTTCGGGGCATCGGCAAAACTGCTGCCGAAGAATGCCAGCCACAGGAATGGCTGTACAACAGTGATCAGAATGACAAGCGGATTCCTGTAAATCCTCTTTATTTCTCTTACAAAGAGGCCTTCGAACTGACTCACCGAATCGGCGGTCATTGTCTCGCCCTCCTTATGTTTGCATAGAATTTCCTGATATCCACCTGTGCCTCCTCGTCAATTCTCGTTCCGGTTATATCCAGAAACACAGTCTCGAGGCTCGGCTTCTCCACATTGATTTTTCGAATCGACAGCGTATTCATTTTGGAAAGTATGAGCGGCAGCGTTTCCTCTGACGAGTCCACCCTCACCGTAATCCTGTTTCCATCGGACTTAATGTCACGGACACCGGGAAGGGCGCCGAATACGGAAGCATCTGCGGGAGAGGCTGTCTCGATTTCTATCAGTTCGCCTTTGACACGTGATTTAAGCTCGGATGGCGTGCCTACGGCTGCGATTTTGCCCCTGTTGATTATTGCAAGGTGATCGCACAGTGCATCAGCCTCCTCGATGTAATGGGTGGTGAGCAGCACCGTTATGCCGTAGTTCCTGTTTATGCCCGTGATCAGATCCCAGAGCATTCTTCTTGTTCCAGGATCAAGACCTATTGTCGGCTCATCCATGAAAATCACGGACGGGCTGTGAAGCAGCGCAAGAGCAATTTCCAGCTTCTTGCGCATGCCTGTGGAGAATTCCTTCACTTTGCTTTCAGCTCTGTCGGACAGATCGAAGTAATCAAGCAGCCTTTTTGCAGTCTCCTTCCAATCCTTCATGTTCTGCAGTTTTGCCTGGAGCCAGAGGTTTTCCATTGCCGTGAGGTCGTCATCGAGTATGACCTCTGCCGCAACCCATCCGATTCTCTTCTTTACCTCGTTGGACTGCCTGAGTATGTCGTAGCCTGCAACCGTTGCTTCCCCCCCGTCCGGTTTTATGAGGGCTGTCAGTACCTTGATAAGTGTTGTCTTTCCCGCGCCGTTGGGACCGAGAAGACCGAATATCGTGCCCGACTGTATGTCGATGCTGACATTGTCAAGCGCCCTGACATGGCCGTAGTTCTTGACAAGATCTCTTGTCCGTATCTCGAAATTCGGATCCTGAGCGTCGGTCCCGTTCTGAATGATCGCCGTCATCTGGTGTGCCCCCTGGTTTTTTTCTCTTCGAGTTTCGCCTTGGTTCTCTCCATCTCCGACAGTGACATTGTGATAACATAATCCCTTTCGGAAGGAGTCAGGTCGTAGTCCGCACCGTCAATCAGTTCCTCCAGATTCCTGAGATCTCTCCTCAGTCTTCCGATAACAAAATCGGCGATATTTTCAGAGCCGATGAGATCGAACCACAGCCTTGAAACTTCCATGCTGTCAAAGGATCTGTTTATCACTCTCGATCTTATGCCCCTGAGCGCCTTCCTTCCCTCGGCTGTTATGCTGTAGATTTTCTTCCCAGAGACAGCTTTTTCCTCAGCAAGTCCCCTGCCGACAAGTGATTTGAGTGCCGGATAGATTGAGCCTGCACCCGGCTTCCAGGTGTGGTGTGTCTTTTCCGAAATAACAAGCGATATCTGATAACCGTAGACCGGTGCCTCCTCCATCATTTTCAGTGCGTAAAGCCCTATGAGACCGGTGTGCCACCTGTCACTGGTTAACTTTCCTGTCTTCTGCATTGTTTTTTACCATTCAGCAGCCTGTATATATAGACATCGATATAGATAACAATATTATCATCTATATTGACACAAATACTAATATCAATATGGCTGCGCAAAATCTCGGGGACAATAAAAGCGTTTCAAAAAAACTAAAAGGGGCAGGAGACAGTATGCTGCCAGCGACATTGGTCTGCCCGCCCTGGGGCTGAACAGCTGCCTGCGCGGCGGCTGCCGTTTCTGGGCACGGTGAATGTGCATCCACCATTTTCATCGAATCTTTCTGCGATTTATCATCCGGTCTGGGGAGTGGTCTGCAGTAAGGTTGACTGAATGGCCGGCAGGAATCAGATGACAGATCCTATCGTCGGTGCATCGTGCATATCCATATCGATGAAAACAACTCCGTCTGATATGTGCTCCGGTCCCAGGCTGGAACTGCTTGAAGGATTTGCAAGTGCTGATCTGAGGAGCAGGTCGAGCTGTGTCATGGCGAGATTCTCGAAATATATGTTTTCAACACTGTCGGCATAATCCGCGTCATCCACAATATAGTAGACGAAGCCCAGGAAAACATCCCGGCGGTTGGTGAGGACGGCGAAATCGGAGAGCCTTCCTGCGCCTGCCGGATTCGCAGATATGCCGCTGACGGAAAAATCAGCCGAACCGATCTTCGAAATACCGCCCTTTTCGCCCAGCCTGAATTTTGCCGGGCGTCCCCCGTCATGGCCGAAAACCAGCCAGTTCAGATCCCTGTCGACGAAGACAGGCCTGTCCGCAATGTCCTCTATTGAGAGCATCTCGTCCAGCAGTTCCTCCAGCGCCGCTGCAACTGAATCCTGCGCGCCGGTCCTTTCTGCAAGCCTGAGCGATGTCATGAAGTCCAGGCCGCTTCCTCGGCAGGCATCGGCCGCCGAAAGCACCAGCCCTATGCCAGAAAGTGATGAGAAGTATCCCTGTGCTATCAGAGCGGAAGCACGCTCCCTCATGCTGGCAGGCTCCATCCATACGTCGGCATCGATGCAGTTCTCCCTGAATTCGCCGTAGACCTCCCGTGCTTCGCCAAGTTCCCTCTCGAGCTTCTCGCTGGTGTAGCTGTGCAGTTCTTTCAGGCCGTATGCTTCGAGATCCTCATACACGCCAGTTTTCTCCTTCCAGTCCTCGCGCCAAACACCGCGGCACGAGAGGTCTACCGTGAGCTGTATGCGCCACATGAGATGTGTGTGGACGGGAAAAATTCTGCAGAAATGGGGTCTCCGCGGATAAGCCGTGCATTTTCTGTCGCTGAGAAGTCTGCACGGACCGCCATTGCCATACATTGCTATGGCCTTTCTGGACGGATCTATCGAACTTCTTGTCACGGAACTCTTCAATTTTTCTATGGAGAGAAACTGTGCGGTCTCGGAAGGAAGGAGCTCCGGCTGGCACAGGCAGCACAGGCCGCACCCTTCAAGGCACCTGAAAACCTTTCCCTTCAGCTCCTGAGTATCGATTTCCATCGTATCATTCAGCCGCGTTTCTTGCCTTAGGCCTGCCGGTAACTGCCGAACCACTGATTAATTCTTTTCCACGGAGATACACGCGTTCTGGAAAAATTGCACTGAAATCCTCAAAAGGCGTCCAGCCGCATCTGGAGTGAAGATTTTCTCCCTTGATGACACTCGTTCTGCGCAGATTCACTACAACAAGGTCTGCATCATATCCGACGGCAATCTTTCCCTTTCTGAGGTGAAGCAGTTTTGACGGATTCTCGCTTATTGCCCTGACCAGTGTTTCAAGTTTCATCTCCTCGTTCGCCACGAGGTTAAGCATCAGCGGCAGCATTGTTTCGACGCCGGGAATTCCCGAAGGAGCATAGTCGAAATCGTCACCCTTTTCCTCAGGAGTGTGCGGTGAATGGTCGGACCCTATTGTATCGACTAAACCGGAATTCAGGAGTCTGATGAGTGCAATCCGGTCATCACGCCTTCTGAGGGGAGGGTTAACCTTGCCGAAGGTGCCGAGGTGCATGTCATAGTCCAGAAGAAGATGATGAGGCGTTACCTCAAATGTAATGTTGTCCGGGTGGGCCATTTCCACGGATTCCCTGAGTGTGGCATGTGCCACATGAATTCTGGGGTGATAATCTCTGTTTGAAAAACCGATAAGCCTTTTGACTGCTTCAGTTTCGCACTCCGGCGGCCTTGAACGATAATGGTCACGGAGGTTTGATTCGGAAATCCTGTTCCTTCTGGATTCGTCCTCGGCATGCACGATGACCAATTTGCCAGATTCGGCAGCTGAACGGATAAGCTCCATCTGAAGCTCAGGGTCATCGCACACAAGGTCTCCGGTGGAACTTCCCATAAACAGCTTGAAGGCCGCCGCCCTCTTTGACAGTGAGGCAACCCTCACGCCCTTCATGAGGCCACCATAGACAACGAAGTCGACATATGACTTCTTTTTGAACAGTTCAATTTTCTTCTCGACTCTTTCCGGTGTGATGGCGGGTGGAACAGTGTTTGGCATTTCACCGACGCATGTTACGCCGCCGAAGGCTGCGGACAGGCTGCCGCTCTCTATATCCTCCTTCTGCGTGAGCCCCGGCTCCCTGAAGTGGACATGCAGGTCCACAGCACCGGGAAGAATGATGGAATTTTCAAACACAACTCTTTCGTCCGCTTCGGCACCCCTCCTTATGGATGATATTCTGCCGTTCCTGATTCCTACAGATGTCTTGACCAGAAGCCCGTCGATGTAGAAAGTCCCATCAATCGCAAGATCCGCCTTTTCCATCAGCGCCCCTCCCTTCGTGGATAATAATTCACAATTATATATATTGAAGGAGTCCCTGGCACGCAGAAACTGCTTTTCAGCCAGTCTTCCTTCTCCTGACAGCGCCGCCAGGTTCTACTTCACTGAATATGTCGGCCTCGAAGGTGTAGACAGTGACCTTGGGATCCTTCCATGAATCTTCAGGAAGCCCTGCCTTCCAGCAGGTCTGGGCAACAAATTCCTCGCTGTCCCATCCCTCCTCCGCCGCGACCTGCGGTAGGAGGAGCCCGCGAAATCTTCCCCTTTCGACCATGACACCATGCTTTCCGACGAGTATCTTTCCCGGTATTTCCCACTGGCTCTTCACCCTCACGGGTTCAGGTTTCGAAAGTATGCTCACTTCCACAATGATGGACTGGAGCTCCTCCTCGCCAACGGGATCGAACCTGGGATCGGAAATGGCCGATTCGACTGCAGCATTGAGGATGGCAAGTTTCAGCGGATACACCGGTTCGGTAAAGCCGATGCATCCGCGCAACGTATGGGCCGGGAATCCGAGTATAGTGACAAAGGCGCCCGATTTCGTTTCGAAAACATCCGGAAGCTGAACCCTGTTTGAATCGTAGCTGCCTGTCCTGACGGTGCTCTCAATCACTGAGCGTGCAAACCTGACGGCAAGCTCCCCGTCCTTCTCGTCCAGCATTACTCTCATCTTCCCTCAACAAGCAGTGCGTTCAGTTGTATTTTCGAATAGGCTGAGGATTCATGGCACTGAAACAAGTCGGGCCTGAGTATGTGCGCAAGCAGTTCTATTCCCTGAACTATCCTCGGTCCCGGTCTTGCAAAATATGAGCTCGCATCAACAGCATAAACCTCACTATTGCGGACTGCATCCAGGCTGTTCAGTTCGGGCAGCCTGGCAAGAATATTCGCTTCCCTGAGTATTTCGGGAACATGCCTTCCGCAGGACGCAACGATGAGCACCTCGGGATTGTAGGAAAGAACATCTTCCCACCGCATCCTCACGGAAGGTCTACCCTTGCAGGATAAACCGTCCACGCCGCCTGCAATCTCGATCATCTGCGGGACCCAGTGTCCTCCGCAGTAGACCGGATCAACCCACTCCATGAAAAATACGCGCTTTCTTGAGCTGTAATTCCTGGTGATCCTCTGAATTGCTGCGATTCTTGCCTGCAGCTTAAGGGTGAGTGCACGTGCGCTGCCTTCCTTTCCCGTCACTCTGCCGAGATCCATGATATTCCTCAGTATTCCGCCGATTGTCGTGGGACTCATATCCAGCAATTCCGGCCTGAAATCAAGTGATGAAATAATTTCGCTCATTTTCGAGGACGGAACCGCACAGACATCGCATAGCGCCTGTCCTATTATCAGATCGGGTGAAAGACTCCTGAGCAGGTCGTAGTCGATGCGGTAGAGATCGCGTCCTGACCGCAGTGAATCGCTCACCGTCCTGTCTATTTCGGCAGGCGACAGGGAGCTGAGATCCAATGCGCTCCTGACTGCAACTGGCTTGCTCCTCGCCTCTTCGGGAAAATCGCATTCATGGGTCACAGCGACGAGCCTGTCCTGCAGATTCAGTGCATAAATCATCTCGGTGGCGCTCGGGAGCAGTGACACAATGCGTTTCACTTCTTTCATTTGACAGACGATCCGGCTGTTCAGCTTGATCCCTGCTATGCAGCTGAAGGTTCAAATAGTTTAATGCGGCTGGAAATCGGCGAAGGACAGCATTCTGAATATTGAACTTTGGCGGAAAAGATTTATAAACTCAGCCAATTTGAATAGCATCAATCATGAAATTCGTAAAGATCTCTCAGACAGAAATAGGAAATATAAGGACTCTTTATGAAGGGGTTATGGCCAGTGCGTCCCATGGCCTGTTCTACAGAGAAGGCATACTCACGGGAAGCGAAATCGTCAAGATAGCAAAGGAGGAGCAGGGAGATCTTCTCGGCACAGCAACCAAACTGCTTGTTGCAAGGGGATGGGCGGAGGATGTGAAATTTGACGAAAACAGAGTTGTTGTCCATGGCTCCATAGAAGTTGGCGAAGCAAATCAGCCGACATGCCACAGGCTGAGAGGTGTTTTCAAGCGCCTCTATGAAGTGACGAAACATGAAAAAATTCTCTGCGAGGAATCAGAATGCGAGAGTCAGGGTTCACAGAACTGTGTTTTCACAGTTAAAAAGTTGGAGGAGTGATTTGTTGGCCGATGAACTTCGTGAAATGCTAAAGGGACTGAGGCAGGAAGGCGTCATATCCTCTGCAGTGATCAGCAGAGACGGTCTCGTGATAGCCTCGGATCTGGACGCCGGATCATACGTTGAAACCTTTGCCATAATGTGCGCCACGCTCATGGGCGCAGCCGTTACGGCCAACCTGGAGCTCAAACGCGGCACTCCCGAGAAAGTGACAGTCGAGAGCAGCGACGGAAAGATGCTGATACTGAATGCAGGAAGGAAGGCTGTCATTGTTTCCGTTCTTGAAGGCGGAAGCGACGAGGCGCTGGTATCAAGGCAGATGTCGAAGATTGCTGATTTTATAAGGCAGAGCTGAGGGCACAGGGCGCTCAGCCGTAGCCGCCGGGCCAGTCTATCGTCGCATATTGCGAACTGCATGGGCTGCCAGCTGTATATTCGACCTTCTCCTGCGCCATGTCCACAACAAGGGAATAAATTGTTTCGCCTTCCGGGCCATGGGCACACAGCCCGGCATCATGCGACGATAGAAAGCTCTTGATCTCATCTGCAGAACCAAGAGCGGATTCCGGATGTGATTGTCTTCTTCCCGAAACCAGGAGCGGAAACTTTTCACACCTGGTAATCTCCAGGGAGGAACCGTTCCACTCCGCAACATATGCCGAAGAAGCATCTGCAACAACAAAAATGGATCTGTGCATCGGTTTGATTGACCTCAGCTTCGCTACCGCTGAATCAATGTCTCTCGACGACTCTGTAATCATCCGCGGTATCATATAGGCGGCAGTACCCTGGACTGGCTCCGCGTTTCTTTCAACGATCTCGGCACCGGCATAGATGCCGTACACGCCGATGCTTTCGAAAGTGCCGCCGAAATAACCTCCCATCCTTCCCAGGGATGCATAGGCATCATTGGGGTCCAGGCGCAGCATGTTGCGCACATATGCCTCAGGGCGGGAACCGAAATTTCTTCCCACCAGTATCCTGTCGTCATGTCTTGAAAGGACTGTTGAGGAGGGGGCAGGAGCAGCAAACGTGTCGGATATCTCGCAGAGGATGGATTCGAACTCTATGGCTATCCCTTCAGAAATCCCCTGGAGTTCGTCCTTCAGCACGGGATGGACAGAAAATGTCGCCTCTGCAGACTTCAGTGCGTTATCAAGGAGAACGGCATCTGGTTTAGATGTCAGCCGTTCATGCAACTGCGGTGTAAACGCGTCAGTCATCTTTCTGCCGATGTCGTAATGGTTGCCACCTGCGTTTATCAGCCTGTAATATTCCTCGTTTTTTGAATTTGCGCTGGCCTCTGCCATCTCCGTATCTCCGTGCTTAAATTTTCTACACATAAATAAGCATGACTGTAGGCGCAGGCACAACAGCCGCTGTTTTCAAACACGGGTTGACTCTGCCAGAACGGATGCAATGTCCATGACCTTCCCGCTCCTTCGGAGAGTTATGTTGCACACGGGACACGCAGTCACTGTCACATCCGCCCCGGTCATTTCGAGCTGCTCACTCCTCCTGCGCGACACGCGGTCTGCAATGCCTGGGAAGAGAAGCTCATCAGGTCCGCCGCAGCAGTAGGTGCTCCTGCCGCTCTTGGCAGGCATCGACGTAACCGTGCACTTTGCAAGCATATCGGATGGGAGGGAAAAATCTGCAAACCTGCGCGAGAGATGGCATGGCTCGTGAAAAGTAACCCTGCGCCCGGTCATCTTCAGCTTCGAACTGTCAAGCAGCTCAAGGTAATGCGAAACATCAAAGTCGAATCCCGGCACCCTTCCCGGAATGACATTCCTGAAGAGGTCGTATGTGTGCGGATCCACCGTGATTATTTTCCTGACACCCTTTGACCTGAAAAAATCAGCCAGCCAGGCAGAGTATTCGTCGAAAGAATCAGTGAAACCTAGATCATTCAGGAGCGTCCCGGGATATGGTTCCTCATCGAACAGGTAGCAGAAATCGACTCCGGAATTCTTCAGCAGCAGCGCGATATCCCTCAGGCTTGAATTCATGGCGGCGGCCACTTCACGATCCCTGAAGAGCCTTGAGATGTGCGCCGCTGCCGGAAATCTCAGTGCAAGGGATGCGGTGAAGTTGGGACCGGGAAATTTCCTGTGAAGGAATCTGGAAAGTTTCGGTACGTATGCCATCAGCTGATACATCTGTCCAGTGTACAGCAGGGTGGACCCGCTGTTCCGTATGCCCATATCCCTTGCCCAGTCGCAGATTCTCCGCCCTGCGGGAATTATTGACCTGTACCGCATGATCATTCGTTCAATCATTCTTGCAAGCGGAGGAGCGCTGCTCCTGCCGATGATCTCCCTGGAATAATGGGAAATGAGTCCTGCATTAACGCCGGCAGGGCAGACCTGGTAGCACGCATAGCAGTCAAGACAGGAATAGAATGAATCGGCGAAGATGGACACATCCCGGTTTCCGGCATGGTTCTTCAGCAGTTCCTTTGAAAGAATAACCCTCCCTCTTGCCCCCCTGGAGGCGACGTAGCCGGACGCCGGCTCTGTCGGGCAGACAGATTCGCAGAATCCGCAGCCGATGCACCTGCCCGCCTCTTCGGAGAGCTTGTCAGCAGCATCGTTCAAAAGAATACCTTGCCTGGATTCATTATCCCCTTCGGGTCAATAACCGTTTTGATTCTCTTCATGACCTCAATTGTCATTTCCGAATGTCTCCTGGAATATTCAAGCTGCAGTAATTCCCTCTTTTCGATGCCGATGCCGTGCTCCGCCGACACGCTTCCCCCATGTGCTAGCGCAATCTCCGCGAGCTGTCTGTGGAACGAGTTGACTCTGTCCGCCTCCTCCCTGTTGTTCAGATCGACGAATATGTTGGCATGTATGTTCCCGTCTCCAATGTGGCCGAACAGCGCCACATAGATGTTCATCTTCCGCGCGGTCTCAGATATATCCTCCAGAACCTCAGAGAGGGTGGATGGAGGAACAACAATGTCACCAATAAGCACGCTGTCGCCGGGGCTTCTCCTGAGCTTGAGGAGCGAGGAATAGGCCCCCTTTCTGGCCATATAGAGCCTGCGCATCTCCTCCTCATCCTTTGTCTCTATTATGAGTATGGGCGACGACTTTGATAGCGTTCCACGCACTTCAGCCATGTACCTGTCCATTGCCTCAGGCGGTCCCTCGATATCGAGGAGAAGCATATACCTGGCTTCCGGTGGGAAATCGAAATTTATGCCGCGCGCTACAGCTTCGAGCGTCTTCCTGTCAAGGAACTCAGCAACCAGCGGCTGCACTGAACCGTTCCTGATGTCCGCTACCGCCTTCCCGAGAGAGGATATGCCCGTGTAGAAGGCAACAATCCGGGATACTGCTTCCGGTCTTGCGGCTATCTTAAGGTATGCGCCGGTGACGATTCCCAGTGTTCCTTCGCTGCCCACAACGAGCGATGTCAGATCATATCCTATTCGGGATTTTAGCGTCCTGTTGCCGAACTGGACAACCTCGCCGCCTGGCAGCACAACTTCCACACCGAGAATCCAGTCCTTTGTCGTACCGTATCTGAGACACCTGAGACCTCCTGCGTTCGTCGAAATGACGCCGCCTACGGTTGCCGCTATCGAACTGCCAGGATCAGGTGGAAAAAAGTGGTTGTGCCTGGAAAGTGTTTCATTGAGGTCGTCAAGCCGTACGCCGGGCTGACAGGCCGCATACTTGTCGACCGTGCTGACCTCGATTATCTTATCCATTCTCAGCATATCCACCACGACCCCCTTTCCCTTGAGAACGGAGGCGCCCGTAAGCGATGTGCCTCCTCCCCTGGCCACAACAGCTATTCCCCGGTTGTTGCAGTATGCAAGCAGCGATGAAACCTGTTTCGTCGTTGAAGGGAATACAACGGCAAGGGGAATGTCGCCCTCAAAGTGTGATGCGTCTGTAAGGTAGGGAATGAGCTGCTCATTTCCGGAGAGGACACCGTCTGGTAATATATCCCTTAGATCCGCAAGAATATCCATTTTAATCCGCACCGGTAAAGCAATGAGACCTAATAATTCATCGTTTGCCTTTCGACAGCTGTCCGGGTCGCGTGCTGAATGCGCAGGAACTTTTACTCTGATGGAGTGAGTATGCATTCAAGGCTCCGGTATTTCGGCGGTTGTGATTCCACGGATTATTTTTCCTGTGGCTATCGAATGTCGCAACGCCATGAATGCCGGGGACGGGATTTGAACCCGCGGCCTTCGGATATCCCAAGTGGAACATCAAACCCATATGAGTCCGACGCTCCTCCAGTCTGAGCTACCCCGGCTGACGGGAGAATAGCAGGCCGTCATTTAAAAAGACATCACCTGTTCTTTTGTTTCGTGTCCACGATTTCTTCCGGTGCAATCTCTTCCTCTGAAGGCGTCTCCTCCGGTGCTCTTTCTGCGGCAGTCTGTGCAACCTCTTTGCCTTCCGCCGGAATCGCTTCGGGCGTCCCGGCGGTTGTTTCGACTGCAGGTTCAGCCTTCGCAGCAGACTCAAGCGGAGGGGGGACGACGAAACCCTGAGCCGGAAAAGACAGTATTTCGCTTTTCCCGATCTCGACCTTCTTCATTGGAATTATTATCTTTGTGGAATTTGCGATTTCCTTGGACATATCGCCAGAAACAATCGATTTGACAACCTCGGACAGTGTCATCTCCGCAACTTTTCCCTTCACCAGAGCGGTCGTTATGTTGCGTATGGACGTTTCCTGCGATGACTGGATGCGCCTTTCGGTGACAACCATCGGCTTCAGCCTTATCGTAAAACCATCTCTTGTCACTGCGTCAATAACATGCTCCGTCTTTGTTCTCTTGCGCCTTGTAAGTCTCCTCACGTAATCGTTTGTCAGATTGTGCCCGATGAACTGTGTGTGTATTTCATTCCCCTTGACGGCATCTGCCCTGAACCTCAGTTTTATGTGCATCTTCGAAAAATCGCCTGTCAGGTCCTGAACTGTCGCTTCCGTGATTCTCTCCTTCAGTTCATCAGGTGAAATGGCAGGTGTTTCCCCCAGCTCAATGCTGTTGAACATTTCCGGCGCGTAAATTTTGAACCAGGACTTCTCCTTCCACTTGTCCCTGACCTTTCTTGAACTCGATTTCGGTTTATCAGCCATTTGGTTGCACTACCTGTTACTTGGCTCTCAGAAATGTAATCCGTATAAAATGTTTATGTGTTGATGTCTGCGGAGATTTGGCGCTATCCTCATATCCCCTACGACGGTAAAAAATTGATAAGGCAGATAAAATCGGCAGCCGGCTGGTGTTGCATGACAGGCGGGGCAGACCATGACATGCGGTAACCTGCTAGATCGTCGCTGAGATTAAATGTTTAAGCTATTATGTCAATAAGGTATAGATGCCGATGCAGATCGAGAGGAAACCTGACTGGCTGAAAGTCAAGCTCGCCTCCACGGGCAGCTACGCTTCAGTCAAGAAGCAGATTGGAGCACTTCAGCTCCATACGATTTGCCAGGAAGCGAAATGCCCGAATATATTTGAATGCTGGGGATCTGGCACCGCCACAATCCTGCTCATGGGCGACGTGTGCACGAGGGGGTGCAGGTTTTGTGCCGTAAAAAGCGGCAATCCCGGCGGTGTTGTTGATGCGGAAGAGCCCTCAAGAGTCGCTGTGTCCGTGGCGGAAAGCGGATTAAGTTATGTCGTCCTCACTTCCGTCGACAGGGACGATATTCCGGACGGCGGGGCGGCACATATCGCGAACACCGTCGTGGAGATCAAGCGCAGAAGGAGCAACATGCTGGTGGAAGTGCTGATGCCTGATTTCAGGGGCGACAGGCACTCCCTTGACACCGTGATAGAATCGGGTGCGGATGTGCTCGCCCACAACGTGGAAACTGTGAGGCGCCTTACGCCGTCGGTCAGGGACAGGAGGGCGACTTATGACCAGAGCCTGGAAGTGCTCGAATATCTGAAGAAAAAATCGGGAAGAGTGACAAAAACCTCGCTGATGCTCGGCCTCGGCGAAAAAGAGGGCGAGATAATCGAGACGATGCGCGACCTGAGAAATGCCGGAGTGGATGCCATCACCTTCGGACAGTACCTGCGGCCTTCGCCGTGGCACCTGCCCGTCTGCAGCTATGTCGAGCCCGGGCAGTTTGACAGTTATGCAGAAAAAGCGAAGGAAATGGGCTTCTCAATGGTTGCCTCGGGTCCGCTTGTGAGAAGTTCCTACAGGGCTTCAGAGCTATTCCTGAAGGGTCTAGTGGAACAGAGGATGCAGATGATTTGAGTCCATTGTTTAAACGGTTTTGTATGGAGTGCAAAATTGAAAAAGGTGTAACAAATGCAGGCTGCAAAAGTAAGAACCGGAACAGGGAAGGATATGTTCCAGATATTGGACGATGACGGGAATTACGACAGCGAGCTGGAGCCTAACATTTCCAGGGACAGGCTCCTGAAGATGTACAGGGTGATGAAAACCGTCAGGATGTTTGAAAATATATCCATGGGACTCCAGCGGCAGGGAAGAATAGGATTCTATATAGGCGCTGGCGGGCAGGAGGCATGCAGTGTCGGCTCCACAGCCGTGCTCAATGACGACGACTGGATATTCCCGGCATACCGGGAACCAGGCGCACTGCTTCTCAGGGGAGAGACAGTTCTTCAGCTATTCAACCAGCTCTTCGGAAATGCGAACGACTATAACAAAGGGAGGCAGATGCCCAATCACTTCAATTCGCGAATCAGGAACATCGCCACGCCCTCGAGTCCGATCGCGACGCAGATTCCCCATGCGGTCGGCATGGCCATAGCCGCAAGGATCAAGAAGAAAAATGCGATAGCGCTGACCTTTTTCGGAGACGGTGCCACCTCCGAAAACGATTTCCACAGCGGAATGAACTTTGCGGGCGTCTTCAACGCCCCGGTAGTTTTCTTCTGCCAGAACAACGGATATGCAATTTCTCTGCCTACGCGGCGGCAGACGAATGCGGAGACGCTGGCACAGAAGGGTACGGCATACGGTATAAGGAGTGAGCGCATAGACGGAAACGACATTCTGGCTGTCTATTCAGCGACCGGCAGGGCGGTTGAAAGGGCAAGGAACGGGGAGGGGCCAACCCTCATCGAAGCCATAACCTACAGAATAGGGCCGCATTCCTCATCCGACGATCCGACGAAATACAGGGAGAAGAAGGAGGTTGACGAATGGATGAAGAAGGATCCCATCAAGAGGATGAGGGGTTACCTCAAAATCAAGGGATACTGGGACGATGCAAAGGAGCAGCAACTGACTGAAGACATTGACAGCGAAATCAGGGAGGCTGTAAAGAAGGCAGAGAACACGCCCAAGCCGCCGGTCGAATCCGTGTTCGAGAACGTCTACGAAGAAATGCCCTGGCACATCAGGGAGGAAATGGAGGAAACAGTTCACAGGCAAAATGCTTCCGGGAAGGGGGTATGAAGATGACTTCCGAAACGCTGCTCCAGGCCGTCACTGACGCAATGAGGACAGAAATGGACAGGGATGAGGACGTTGTCGTACTCGGCGAGGATGTCGGCAGGGACGGCGGCGTGTTCAGGGCCACCGAGGGTCTGCTGAAGCAGTTTGGGCCCTCGAGGGTAATGGATACGCCTTTGAACGAGTCGGGTATTCTCGGTGTGGCTGCGGGCATGGCGATGTACGGCCTCAGGCCGGTGGCGGAGATACAGTTCATGGATTTCATCTATCCCGGATTTGACCAGATCGTAAGTGAAATCTCGAAGATAAGATACAGATCGGGAGGGACATTCTCGGTGCCGATGGTCATAAGGACACCATACGGGGGAGGAATAAAGGGCGGTCTTTACCACTCGCAGAGCACCGAGGCATTTTTCACCCATCTGCCCGGTCTGAAGGTTGTCACGCCTGCAACGCCATACGATGCAAAAGGACTGCTCATAGCGTCCATCAGGGACCCGGATCCCGTCCTTTTCCTTGAGCCGAAGAAGATATACAGATCGTTCAAGGAGGAGGTGCCTGAAGGCGATTACACCGTGGATATAGGAAAAGCGAAAATTTCCAGGAAGGGGAGTGATGTCACGATTGTATCTTACGGCGCGTCCCTGCACGCTTCGCTCCAGGCGGCGGCCCTAGCCGAGAAGGAGGGGATATCCGTCGAGGTCATAGATCTCAGGACGCTTGTCCCGGTAGATGTGCAGACTGTTGTTGAATCCGTCAGAAGAACAGGCAGACTCATAATAGTGAACGAGGCGACAAAGTTTTCAAGCTTTGCGGCGGAAATTTCCGCGCTCGTTGCGGAAAGGGCCATAGACTCGCTGAGCGCTCCGATTTTCCGTGTTTCAGGCTTCGATACGCCGTTTAACTATACATGGGAGAGCATTTATCTCCCTGATACGGAAAGGATACTCGAATATATCAGAAAGTCAGCAGGTTACTGAAGTGATCAGATGAAAAAGGAATTCAGGTTGCCGGATGTCGGGGAAGGCGTTGCAGAGGGAGAGATCAAAAAGTGGCTCGTGAAGGAAGGAGACAGCGTGAAGGAATTCCAGCCCCTTGCAGAAATTATAACAGACAAGGTCAACGTGGAAATGACATCGCCCTTTACAGGCAGGATCCTCACGCTGAGGGCAGACGAAGGGCAGACAGTCAAGGTCGGAGAGCCGATCCTTGACTTTGAAGTCGAGGGTGGGGCCGAACCTGCCGCTGTATCTCCGCCCGCTGCCGCACCTGCTGCCGGCGTGCTCTCCCACCCCCCTCCAGACAGGGCGGTTGCGCAAGCTCCGCAGGTGAAGGCAACACCCGCAGTCAGGAAGAGAGCGAGAGAACTCGGCGTTGACCTTCTGCGCATTCCTCCCGGCCCTGAGGGCAGAATAACTGCTGAGGATGTCGAGAAATTTGCGGCCGGCACTGCCGCCGCTACGGCTGTCGTGCAGTCTGTTCCGGTACATGCCCAGGAAGCCGGAAGAGAGGAAAGAGTGAAGGTGCATGGCATCAGAAAAAGGATATTCGAGCGGATGGCCGAATCGAAGAGGAACATACCTCATTTCAGCTATGTAGACGAGGCAGATATGACGAACGTTGTGAATGCACGCAACATACTTTCGAAGAGATACGGCGACAGGGTCAAGCTCACGTACCTTCCGTTCATTATCAAGGCAGCTGTGGAGGCGCTTAAAGAATTTCCGGCACTCAATTCATTCTTCGATCAGGATAACAACGAGATCGTGCTCAAGCATTACTACAACATAGGCATTGCAGTGGCAACCGACGAAGGGCTGATTGTGCCAAATATCAAGGATGCCGACAGGAAAAGCGTCGAGCAGCTCGCCAGGGAGGTGGAGGATTTGGCTTCAAGGGCGAGGACAGGGAAGCTTGCACTACCGGAAGTGCAGGGAGGGACATTCACGATAACGAATGTCGGACCCATAGGCGGCCTGTTTTCAGCCCCCGTGATAAACTTCCCCGAAAGCGCAATACTTGCGACACATAAAATACAGCAGAGGCCGGTCGCCAGGAACGGCCAGATAATTCTGAGGGACATGATGTATTTCACCGTAGCCTGCGACCACAGGATAGTGGACGGGGCGGTTGCCGCCATGTTTGGAAACCGCCTCATCGAATATCTTGAGAATCCACTGCTTCTGAAGCTGGAATTCTGATGCCGGAAGACCCAGTGGCCGTCATCGGTGCCGGACCGGCGGGGTACCCCTGCGCAATACGGCTTTCGCAGCTCGGAAAGAAGGTTGCGATTATTGAGAAGGACGAGGTCGGCGGGGAATGCCTGAATTTCGGATGCATTCCCTCGAAGACGATAATACAGGCTGCTGATCTCTGCTACAGGTACAACGCATTTACGGAGAAGGGAATTTTCCTGTCGGGTAAGGGAAGCGTCGACATGGAAAAACTGCAGGAGTTCAAGGAAGGTGTTGTAAGGAGACTGACAAAAGGGGTGCAATCGCTGCTCAATTCATACGGCGCCAGCACTATCAGGGGAAACTGCAGGTTTGTCTCCGGGAATGAGCTGGAAATTGACGGCTACGGCAGGCTGAAATTTTCCAGCGCTGTTATAGCCACCGGTTCGGTCTTTTCGCCGTTGCCCTCGGCACAGTTTGATCATGTGAATATACTCGATGCGCGGGATTTTCTGTCGATCAGGAAAATTCCGGCGTCGCTGCTGGTTGTGGGGGGCGGCTACATCGGAATGGAACTCGGCATTGCGGCCGCAAAGATGGGCTCAAGAGTGACTGTCGTGGAAGTGCTTGACAGTATAATGAGCGGCACAGATACTGAGATTCTAAGGGTCGTCGAGAAAAGGCTTGGTAAACTTGCGATCACGGTATACACCGGATCGGCTGTTCAGTCCGTCTCAAAGACAAAGGAGGGTGTGAGCGTCAGTGTAAGGGATGCCGGCGGAAAGGATCTTACGCTGAAGGCTGAAAAAGTGCTGGTCAGCATAGGAAAGAAATCCTCTGCCGGAAGCTTGGGGCTTGAGCATGCAGGTGTCAAAACAGACGGGAAAGGGTTTGTTCCTGTAGATGAGCAATGCAGAACAAATGCCGCAAACATATATGCAATTGGAGATGTGACGGGTCCGCCTTTCCTGGCTCACAGGGCGACGGCAATGGGCCGGATTGCTGCCGAGGTTATAGCCGGCCTGCCCTCGGCAATGGATCAGAAGGTAATGCCCACGGCCCTATTCACCGATCCTGAAATTTCCAGCACCGGAATGTCCCCCGCGGACGCGGAAAAGGCAGGCATCAGTGCGAGATCTGTCCGCTTCCCGTATGCCGCATCAGGCCGGGCACTCAGTCTTGGGGAAAGCGAAGGGTTCGTGAGGCTTGTGGTCGCAGGGGACGGGACGGTGCTCGGGTGCCAGATTGTCGGCATGGATGCATCTGAACTCATCAGCGAGGTTTCGCTCGCGATCGAGATGGGCGCAACTGCGGAGGATATAGCGATGACGGTGCATCCGCACCCCACACTGCCTGAGATGATAATGGAGGCATCCGAGCTTGCTGGAAAAAAGCCGACAAACATCTACCAGAAGTGAACAGTATGGAGACGGCGCAGTCCGGCACTGAAGATGCGGAGGCATCCTGCGAACGGCCGCTGCAGAGCTGCAACGTTCTGAGGCTGGGCCTGACCGATTACGGCAGATGCCTTGATTTCCAGCGGCTGCTCCTTTCGAGGAGACAGCAGTCGCTGATTTGCGACACGCTGATAGTCACTGAGCACAATCCGGTGATTACCTTCGGCAGAAATTTCAGCGGCCCGCTGCCTTCTCTGCCCGTTCCCGTCTTCTCCATAGAAAGGGGAGGGGAAGGAACCTACCATGCGCCTGGGCAGCTTGTCGCTTATCCTATCATCAACCTGAACGAAAACATGGTAGGTGCGAGAACGCTCGTTAAGAGGATTCAGCAGGCAGCAGTTTTGGCGCTCGAAGCCGCAGGCATAAGAGCCGAGGGGCGGCTGGATCCTGTCGGCGTGTGGGTGGGGGACAGGAAGATAGCCTCCATTGGCATAGCCGTCAAGCGGTGGGTTAGCTTCCACGGCATCGCAATAAATATAAACAACCCGCTTAGCGGTTTCGATCTCATAAGGCCCTGCGGCCTTGACTCGTCCGTCATGACATCGGCAGCCAGGCTGCTGGGCCACGAGGCCGATTTCGGTCTTGTTCGTGAAGCGTTTATACATGGTTTCCTGAAGGAGTTCAATTTTGTGGAACGGACAGCGGATGCGGAGCTGCTGGATGCAATGGGTGAGAAGCTGTAAATTATAAAAAGTGTTAAGAATGAGAAACAGTTCAACGGAGATTATGTTTCCGGTCCCATCGAAATTTTTCGTGACTTCTGGAAAGGCCATCAGCAAGGTTTCGGATCTCAACGCATTCGATCAGGCACTGATACTGGCTGGAATCGGGGAACAGAATCTTGTTTCTGTTTCGTCGGTCCTGCCGGTAGGCATCAGGAAGATACCCAAAAAAGACCTGCCGCGCGGAATGGTCACGCACTGCGTACTCGCGCAGATGAGAGGAGGGGAGGGGGAGACGATTTCAGCAGGTGTGGCGTATGGATTCCGCGCCGATGACCAGGGAGGGTACGTTGCCGAAGGACACATGCATGGAACAAAGAAAAATCTCACCCAGATACTTCAGTGGAAAATGGATGAAATGGCTAAGCTGAGGAGGATCAAGTTCAAGAAAATAACATACGTCACGGAGGAACTTGACATACCTCTGGATCACTATGGTGCGTGTCTTGCGGCAGTTGTTTTCACGCACGACGACTGAGTGTTGTTAAAGTGCTGACAGTTGTAAGCTGCAATGCCTGCCACTTCGCCAGAATATGCGACGCACGCGCTTCATCCACAACATGTTCCCACTGCGGCAGGAGAATAGATGTCCGCAGGGCGTTGAAGCACTACCAGGGGCAGGACAGGAAAAAGGCTTCCGAAACTGTGTTTTCGATAAATTCCGCAGCGTCCCGCAGGTCCGCATCGGGGAAGGAGGGAAAGGAAAGAGCGAAGCTTGAAGAAAAAATTCCTGCAGGTTCCAAGAACCGCGGGCTGAAGGTTGAGAATTTTCTTTCCGGGCACAAAACATTCACGTTCGCGCAACTGGTCCAGTTTCTGGGAATGGATGAGGAGGAGGGCGAAATATTCGTTGAGAAACTGGAACGATCTGGAAGGATACTACGCAAGGGGAAGGGCGCCTATGAATGCGTCTACTGACGCCCGGAGCGCATTGTGCCAGCAGAAACACGATCATATGTACCTCTTTCTTTTACCCGGCGCAGCGACAGACGGCTGCGGAAGGACTCTGCGAACCACATGGAAATAGAATAGCACGGATATGGCTATCCCTGCCGTCGCGAACATGACGGTCAGGAGCGAAGGAGAGAAGCTCAGAACAGGTATGTTAATGAACACGAACAGCGACTGGAAGGCAACTGCAATCAGTATGCCGTAGGGAAGCTTCTCCTGTTCCACTGCCCTGCCGATTACGCAGCCCGTCGAGCCTCCCATCAGTTCCAGGCCGATGCTGTAGACAGCGAGCACTGCCATGCCTGGAAGATCATATCCGCTGTGCGTGAAGAGTTCTGCGTACTCTCCCATGGCAAGCCCGGCAGCGATGGCAGTGCCCAGGGCGAAACCATAGAACCGGCCCGATCCCTTCCTTCTCATTCTCGGAAAATTCAGTATGGTTACGACAATCAGTTCCTCGACAACGGTGAAGAGTATTGCGTAAATAAAACCCAGGCTCGAGAAAATTAGTTCCACAAAGAAGATACCAGCTCCGACTATGATCCCTACGGCCACAAAACCGAATATCCACCTGTCGTCGAAATAGACTGTCTGTGATTTCGGCCAGGTGTATCCGGAAAGCGAATAGTAGAGAAGAAGGAGCGCAGGTGCAAAGGCAAGAACGGCAACCGTTGGAAACAGAAATTGAATCATGTGCCAGCCCATTCCTGCTCATGCAAAATCGGAAAGAGATTTCTGGCCTCTTCCTTCGGAAAGGTTGGAAATTTTCACGCCGAGCCTGCGCAGCTTTCCATCATGCTCGGAGAGGAAATCATCTACTAGTTCCGGAAGCAGTCTTGCACAGAGGTTGAAATCGTCTACGAAGTCCGGGAGGCTCCTGTTCTTTGTCCTTGTAGAGAGATCCTCCATTATTCCAATGAACGACACGGTTTTGAATTTCACTTTGTCTGCTCTCGCGGACTGAACAACGTTTTCCATTAACTTCATTGCATTATCGGCAATCACATTTCTGTCCCTTGTATCCTCTTTTAAAGTAATTATTCTCCCGTATTGTTCCCTCTTGCGCTCCTTTACAGGCTCATCGTCGATGCCCCTTGACGCGTTGAACAGGTAGCTGCCCATGCTTGTCCCGAACTCCTTCTTCAGCTCACCGATGTCCGCTTCCCTCAGTTCCGCCACCGTCCTGATTCCCATTTCATTGAGCTTGGCACCGGTAACCCTGCCTACGCCGAAGAGCTTTCCCACCTCCATGTTTCCGAGAAAATCCATTGCGGCGTCCGCGCTGATTGATGTCAGCCCGTCGGGTTTATTCACCCCAGCTGCAATCTTCGACAGGAGTTTGTTCGGACCGATGCCGACAGAGCAGGTGAGTCCTTCTGAGGACAGTATTCCTTTTTTGATTTCCCTTGCCTTCTCTTCCGCCTCGCCATTCCCTGATACAATGCCAGTGAAATCGAGATATGCCTCATCAACACTTGCCTGCTCCATTGCAGGCGAAAAAGACCTCAGAAATCCCATGATACGTTCAGACACGGTATCGTAATAATCCAGATCCGCGCTCAGAAACATCGCACCCTGCTGTGCTATCCTCTTCGCCTGTATTATCGGTATGCCGGATCTGATTCCGAGTTTTCTTGCGGCATAATTTGATGTGGAGACCGCTCCGCTGTCCTCGCTTCTTCCCGAATAAATGCACACAACAACCGGCTTCCCCCTGATATCGGGTCTGCGCACCTCTTCGCACTGCGCGTAAAAATAGTCCAGATCAATGTGCATTATGATTCTCTGCGGCACATTACAGCCATAGCTTACCACATAAATACTGTTTACATTATCCGCAGCCGTACGGGCCCGTGGCCCGCTGTTGCAGCATATGACTGTTTAAATATGGTCAGTGTTTATGCCCGGATCGCATGTCGCAGAAGGGTTTTATTGGTGTCACGGTATTCCTTTCCGTCCTGATTGTTATACTCCTTATAGTTGTTGTTTATCTCGTTTCAATCGTGGATATGAATCAATTCGATGTGCTCGCGTCGAACGAGAAAGTAAACGTCACATTCCTCAAGCCGGCATCGAGAACGCTCACAGTGGATTATGCAGGATACCTTTCGATAAGCTTCAGCTCGACCGCGCCGGTGCTTCTGAGAATCATGTATGAGTTCGGGGCGCACAATTATACCTTCACGTATGTGGGCTCGTCGGGCATTGAGCATCTGGCAGTACTCCCTTCAAAGGTTACACTCGATTTCAATACGGCATCAACAACTGCGACGGTAAAATACAGCGCGTTACTCCAGTACTGACGGTGCTTTAATGCTGCTCTACAGGAAAGGTGGCTCAGGAGACAGATCAAATGGATAGGCAGGACACATACAGCGGCACCTACAGCTACGATTACGGATACTCACCCTCGACATATCCGTATAATTATGTTCCCAGAGGAATGAGGTTCAGCAGCGAGGAGATCAAGAATATACTGCTCGCCATGGCCGTTCTTACAGTTGCATTTACGATCATATTACATGACTGGTTCAGTCCACTCCTTTTCCTTGACTTCGGTGTTGCCGTAGTCGCAGCACTGACCGGTTTTCTTTTCCATGAGCTGATGCACAAATATTATGCACAGAAGTTCGGTGCATGGGCGGAGTTCAGATCATCGAAATTCGGCCTACTAATGGCATTCATTACCTCCCTTTTCGGATTTCTACTCGCAGCGCCGGGGGCAGTCTACATCTCCGGCAACCTCGACAGTAAGGAAAACGGGATTGTCAGCATTGCGGGCCCGCTTACCAACAGCGCCTTTTCAATCCTGTTCCTGCTGCTCGCCTTCGTGTTCTCGTTCAACCTGGTTGCGTTCGAAACGCTCGCTTATATATCATTCCTTGACGCCTGGCTCGGACTCTTCAATATGATACCCGTCCCGCCCCTGGACGGCTACAAAGTCCTCAGATGGAACACTGTGAATTATGCCGCCGGCGTGTTGGTGCCGCTCGGTATCATCGTCTTCCTGACGTTCATGCATGTCGGCTTTGTTTGAGCACCCATGCTGCGTCGGACAAATTATTTAAACAGCTTGTAATTTTAGCAGTGATGAAAAACCGCCTTGTTTTTCTCGGTCCGCCGGGCGCGGGGAAGGGCACTCAGGCACTGATAATATCGAGAAGGTTTTCCATTCCCAGGATAGCGACCGGGGACCTTCTGAGGGATGAAATTGCAACAGGATCTGAACTCGGACTCAATGCAAGGCGTTACGTGGATGACGGCAAACTCGTTCCTGATGAGGTGGTGAATGAAATTCTTCGGAACAGACTTGCTGAGCTCAAATCGGGCTTCATTATTGATGGTTATCCAAGGACTATTGAACAGGCAAAATTCCTGGATGGTGTTACTGTCCTCGATCTTGTGCTTTATTTTGATGCACCTGAGGGAATACTCGTGGACAGGATCATTAACAGAAGGATATGCCCAGTCTGCAATTCAGTCTATAACACCACAGAATATCCGCCAAAGGTGGACAATCTCTGCGACAGGGACCGGACCCCTCTGATCCAGAGGAGTGATGACAACAGGGAGGTTGCAGAGGCACGAATAAGAACATTCTGGGAAAAAACTGCACCTCTGGTGCAGTTCTATTTTGAGAAAAATCTTCTGGCCAAGATTGATGCAAAGAGGAAATTCGACCAGGTAACCGGTGAAATACTAGTTGTAATGAATTCATAGGAATTCGTCGGATCCGAAAATGACTTGAATATGACCTGAAGAGTTCATTCTCCCTCTGCAACTCAATTATCCTGCTGCGGCCGCAGTTGCACGCATCGAGAAGTTTCTGTTTTGCAAGCATGCATCGCTGATGCGGATGCCGGTATTGCATCATTCACGCCGTCAGTCCCTCTTTTCCATCGCGCGTGAAATGTAATCGACGTAGATTGACAGCAGTATGAGAATGAGGAAAACAGATGAAAATTCAGATGTAATGATGCGCCACCTCATCAGGTATCCAGATATCAGCAATCCGGCCGAAATGATACCCGCGGCCTGCATATATCTGCGATGCTGCCACAGGTATCTGTTCAATGCGTGCTGCCGTGTTTCTTCAACCGGGATGATCATTGCTGACACTCTCCATCGCATGCCGCCAGTCCGTCATGCCATATCAAATCGACGGAACGGTTTTTTAAAAGCTTAACATCGCTGGACACATGGTTTTCTGTATATAATCGTGGACTTTCTCACTGCTCTGCAATTCAACCCATGCGTCGACATCACCGCTGCGATTCCTTTCCTCGGTTTAACTCATAAACAGAGAAACCGGATCACTTCTGAACTGCGAAATAATCCTGTGTTTTTTTATCATGAAAGGAATCGCAGTTACCACTCCGGATGCACAAAAAGAGAAAAAGTCGCGGAAACGTTAAATAGCAAATGCCCTGCATTGATGTCTATGGCAATCAGGAAGGGTTTACTCGCGGTTGCAATTGTCGCAATAGTCATCATTGCTGCCGTTGCGGTTTATGCATTTCAGGGTCATAACAGAAAGACTGTTCCAGCAACTATTCCGGGAACATACCTTGTCGCTCCAAAGGTGATCGCGAACACGCTGGGAGGATCATGGAGCGAGAATTTCTACCTTTCCGGAGGCTCAACGAATCCTGCAGGACTCGTGGGCAGCTATGCAGAGCTGTTCAATTACACTGCCAACGCGACGATTGCGCCCAACTATGCCTGTTTCCTCTCCGGCAGCTCCGAAATGTCGATCGCCGGCTACTCGCAGAATAAGTCGGATGCGCACCTGTTTTCGGCAATCGCTTTCCTGCCCAATGCCACCGCTGCCTTTCAGATTTACATCAACTTTACAGCCAAACTGGAAAGCAATTCATCGGTTGTATTTTCGACAGGTAAAATCAACGGCTGGCCTTATGTTGTCGCAAATGTCACGCACAATGGAAATGAAACGCAGCTCATCGTTGCAAATTATGCGAGATACGTCATACTGTTCGTTTACAGCGGCAAGACAGGCGTAAGCACCGGCAGCTTTGTCACACTGGTGAAGGACGAAATGGCGATACTGGGCAATGGCCTGGTGGTCACATATCCGTCCCGGCTGGTCACCACCGCTCAACTGAACAGCACAGTTGGGGTCGGATTCAACTCGGAAATTTATGCCGTTGCAAACATAACGGGTCTCAGATCCCTGATTGGCAGCCTGGAGAGCAACATCACAACTTCTGTTAATTCGTCATCCGTCAGCAGCGCGGAAACACAGTACCTTGAGAATATAACTTCGGCCAGTATTGCGCTCTTTGGGAACCAGGTGTCGAAGGAGATTGCCTTCTCCTCTTTCATTACCTTCAACGCAAGTTCATACCCTGCATTCATTTACCAGGCGCTTTACCTGGACCTCGGATCAAATGCCAACTACACACACAATAGCGGCACGATTGCGGGAAATCAGTATTTCTACATCTCCGGCAATCTGTCGGCAAACTCAGCAGCAAAAATTTCATTAATATTCAGTCTTGATGGAAAGTCCCTTCTCGTCGACGGGGTAATCGGTGCTGGCGCAATTTCATCCTCAGACATGGTAGCCCTTGTTACCGCACAGCTAACAGATATGTCATCCTGATCAGACGGTTAGTTCAAGATAAACCGGGCACCGGGGCGTAAACTCGAGCGGGCAGCCAACTGGCACAGTATTGGGAGGGATACACAGCTTTCCTTCGCTCAAGTCCGATTTTCTCCGGATACATTCTGACATAAATTTCGAATATAATGTCGTGCCGCTTAATTCGGAATTCCGCAGTGCCAGGTACTGTCGTTTTCACGCCGTTTCTCTCTTTAATCCGTCAGAACGAAATACTCAATCGTTCCTTCCTGCAAACGGTTTCCTCTGAAGTCAATGCTTCTGATGTATTCGGAATGGGATGTGCGAAAACAACGGTATGACTAAAACCTATATGTATTGCTTAGCGAATTCCAGTTGTTGAAAGTTTACTAATGAGCATTAGTAATTTCAAGTCAGATTTTAAATCGAACGCAGGAGTGGCAGAGTTGAGGAAGGAGGAGGACGGCGGCAATTACGTGCTTCGCCTTTTGGAAAGCATTGGCCTGTCAGAGAATGAATCGAAGGTTTACAAATACCTTGTTGAAAACGGAAGTGCTGTTTCCAGGGATCTGCTTACACAGCTCAATCTCAGACAGCCGCAGCTGTATGATATAATGGCTTCACTCGAGAGAAAGCAGTTCATAAATGTACAGAACAGCAGGCCCAAAGTCTATCTACCTGTCAATACCGAGGTTATACTGGAGAACAGAACAAGAGACACCGAGAAAATAAAAAAGGAGCTGATGAGCTGGGTATCCAATTCATCACGCTCGATGACCAGTCTGCCCGCAATGTGGCTGAGCAGAAACTGGAACAGCTTCGTAAGCAACACATCCGAAATAATCAGAAGCGCAAGACAGACATTGTTCCTCGAAACACCAGTAGATATCACAGACAATTTTTCCAAAGCGCTTGAATCCAAAATGGATGAGGGTATAAGATCCGGCCTCCTCATTTTCGGTACAGGCATGCAGGATTACAGGAGTAAATTTCTGAAGAGGGATTCACGGCTTTTCTCGGAAATCAGGATCGCGGGCATCGGACAATTTTTTTCGGCAATAAGTGACATGAACAGTTCTTCATTTATGCCACGGAGGGTGGCACTTTCTGGCGAGGACGAAAGGTACGGCTACATTCTGAGGGACGGAAACATGTCATGGTTCCTGCTTCATAATTTCTTTCAGGAATGGTTCACCGCCGAAACGGTGTTTTCCAGGCCGATAGAATTGCCGGCAGTTTACACTATACAGCGTATCGCTGTCAGTGATATGCTGAGACTTATGAAAGAGGGCCTGAAAAACCTTTATGTCAGGGTGACCGGCAAGGAAAGGAAGACGGGAGAGGATATCACAGTAGAGGGCAGGGTGACTGATATAGATATGGACCATGATATAGTGGATTTCAGGATCAGAAGCGGAACCCGTGATTTTACAGTCGGCGGATATGATTCGATCGCGGAAGATATCGAGGCAGAAACTATTGAATTACTGAGGGCATCAGGTGCATAGTGGCATCCTCAGTTGCCGGGGGAAATGTCGAATTCAACAGGACCGGCACGTTTGGCGAGTATGGTGCAGTCATAACGCCTGCGTCCTACGGATACGTTCTTTAACTTCACCTTTTCCGAGATTCTGCCGGCGAAATCAGGTTTCAGGGAGGGTACACCCCCCTTCACGCCGAGGCCTATGAAGCCACTGATGAGGGGATGAATGAGCATGGCCGAAGACCACGCCTGCATATAGCATCCGTTCTTCCTGTTTGTTATCTCCGGAATGCAGCACGGGGAATATTTTCCAAACGCAGAGATATTGTGTCTGAAAAATTTTAGTGCGTTGTTGGCGTCACCGTAAAACAGCGACGCCAGGCACATCATTCCGTTCTGGACGGGCATTGCCGCACCTCTCCTGTCCGCCGTTATTCCGTACCGCCCGCTTATCAGGGAGAGCCCTCCCTCACGCGCGCTTGCGAATCTTGCAAACCTGTCTCTGGCCGCAATATGGCAGTAGAAGGGCATTATCGATGTCCAGTGTCCCCTGAAGAGGGGGGAGCCGTCCACAATCCTGTTAGCATAAATATTCTGTTCCGGTATCCACATTTCATCTTCGATCGTCATGCGCGTCTCCGCCGCTGCCTCAGCAAGTTCATCCATTCTGTCGAAACGGGGATAGTCAGCATCTTCGCCGAGAATGGAACATATGCGCTCAAGTGATTCAACGCTTTCAGTGAAGAAGCACATTGTATCGATGTCCTTTCCCTCTCCGCGCTCCGGATCCTCCATCGCGCCGGGTCCGAGCATGTCTCTGTCAAGCACAAAGCAGAGTGCCCTGTATGCATCATGTGCATGCCCGGCAAGAAACTCCATGTCAAGCGTCCAGTCGTAATATTTGAGCAATGCGGTGGCGAACATGGCGCTTTCTTCCAGATCCCCTTCATTGTAAACATGTCCGCTGGTTATTATTTCGTGTGGTATCCTTCCATTGTTGCATCTCGCTCTTGCTGAAAGTATCTCAAGGGATCCCGCTGCGATATCGAACATTCCGCATTCAAGCAAGGCGTCGAATGTCAGGAAGGTATCGAATCCGAAGTACCATGGAAATTCGGGATGGCCCGCGGTTATGCCTGTGCCTATGCCGTCCTGGGCATGCGATAGCCAGGCAAGGACCATCTTGGACCAGTAATATGCATTGTCCACTGATGTGCTCTCTGTTATCAGTTCGGATCTGGACTGGATGCTGGAGTAAAAGGAGATGTTGTCCTGCTCCAGCCGGCCTAGGTTGGATACGCGTCCACTGCGTGACGTTCTTCGGCGGCTCTCTATCAGGATGAACGACTCTCCGATAGATTCAAGAGATATTTTTTCTTCCGTTATGCGGTACTTTCCCCTTCCGAAGGTTATTCCAAAACTCTTGTCGAAATTCGGGAAATGCAAGGTTGCCTTTCGATCATTGCTTCTGCTGGCAATCCTGTACTCAGGACTCCTGCTGTCGAGCCAAACAGGAATCGGTTTAAACTCCATGTCAACAGTCATTCGGACGGTGCCTTGCATCTTGATGAGCATGCCGGGGTTGTCTGTCATCATCAATTCGATCTTCGCATTTCCGAGATCGAAAATTCGTTTCCAGGGCAAAATTGAGAATGACTCGACTTTGAGCGGTTCGGAATTCCTGCTGACCGTGATATTCTTGAAGAGACGAAGTGGCGGAATCCAGAGGCCGTTCATCTCGTCCGGGATGTGGGACCCTATGCTGTCGGGCATCAAATCGGTAAATCCGATGAAATAGGAACGCATACCCGAAACGGTGAAGGGAAGATGCCCGGGTCTGCTAAGCACATGGATATTCACAGCGCCGTCAGATCCGTCAGGCATACCGTCACCCATGGGAGCCTTCAGCATTTTCCAGATATTTCAGCTCTATTGCGGGAACTGTCGTGTCCGGTGCATGGCGTTCTCTGCCGCTGTTTCCCGCGCCTTGAATCCGACAAGGTGACTCATATTGAAAACTCTTTTACTGCTGTTCTTATCCTGCGCTGCGTCTGCGCATCAAAAATAAAAAGTCTGTCAGGCGAGACATCGAGAGAAAAATGACTTCCCTTGCTGATTTCAAGAAGTTTCTCATTTTCGTCTCTCCGCTCTATTCTTGCAATGCATCTGTCAGGGCCAAGGTGGAAATGCACGTTCACGTCGGCTCCCAGCAGCTCCGCATAGTCAAAAACAGCCGACACGTTGCCTTTTTCCGAATACCTCAGGTCTGTAGGCCTGATGCCGATCACGGCTGACTGCGGAAGGCGTACCGATCCGTCCGTCGCAATGCGTGCGTTCCCGTTCAGGGCATCGTCAATCTTTAACCTGTATTCTGATGTGCCGCTGGGCAATAAGTCCACATTGATCATATTCATCGGCGGATTGCCGAGAAAATTCGCGACAAAAACATGATCAGGATCGTCGAAAAGCTTTTTCGGGGCATCTTCCTGTACTATTCTGCCCTTATTCATGACGACAATTCTGTCACCCAGCGTCATTGCCTCAACCTGGTCATGCGTCACGTAAATAATGGACTTGCCGGTGATATTCTGGAAGCGTTTCATTTCATCTCGCATCTCGTTTCTGAGCTTCGCATCAAGGTTGGAAAGCGGTTCATCCATCAGGTATGCTGTGGGCTCTCTGACCATTGCCCTCGCGAGACCAACTCTCTGGGCCTGCCCTCCTGACAGCTCCTTCGGTCTCTTCTTCAGCATCTGGTCAATCTGCAGTTTTGACGCCACGTTCCTGACTTTTGCATCGATTACATCCTTTGGCAGCCTCTTCATCCTCATGTTCAGTGCTATGTTGTCGTATACCGTCATGTGCGGATATAGCGCATAGTTCTGGAAGACCATCGCAATGTTTCTCTCCGAAGGATAGACGCCATTAACTATCTTTCCGTCAATGTATATCTCCCCTGAAGTTGGTTCAAGCAGGCCCGCAATGCACTTCAGTGCAGTCGTCTTACCGCATCCCGACGGACCGAGTATCACCAGGAATTCACCGTCGTCGGCTTCGAAATTCAGGCCATCGAGTGCCCTGACGCCCTTGAATTCGACCACAAGGTCTCTTACTTCTATCGACATCTGTTCATCCCTTCGTACCGGTGAGTGAAATGCCCTGAATGAAGAATCTCTCGAAAATGACGTATATGATGAATGTTGGAATGAGTGTAATGGTGGTCGCAAGCATCATCTGATTCCAGTAAATCTGTGTTCCATTGGCTCCCTTGAAAAAATTGAGTGCCAGAGGCAGCGTATACATGCCTGTCGACTGTATTTCAAATAGTGGCCAGATAAAATTATTCCATGATCCTATGAATGTAAAGATTGCGCTGGCCGCAAAGGCGGGCTTGGCAAGAGGCGCGGATATCCTGAAGAATATCTGGGCAGGACGCAAGCCGTCAATTTTTGCGGCATCCTCTATTTCGCCCGGTATTGTCAGGAAATACTGCCGCATCAGATATACGTTTACCGCCGAAGCAATCTGCGGCAGTATCAGTCCCTGATACGAATTTATCCAGCCGAGATTCACCATGAAAACATATTCGGATATGGTGATCACAGGGAAAGGAATCATCAGTGTCGCCAGAACAGCGTAAAATAACAAATTTCTTCCGGGAAAATCAAGACGTGCGAACGCGTAGCCGGCAAGCGATCCGATGAAGACACTTGAAGCAACAACAACGACGGCAACAAAAATGCTATTGAAATACCACATGGGAAAACTTCCGAAACTCCAGACGTAGTTGAAATTCGACACGAAATTTGCAATGCTTGTCCTGGAAACAGGATTCAGATCCACCGGGAATCCCGCAAATATGCTGGATCGGAATGACTTAAGGATCATCCAGTAGAATGGGACGAAATAGATTACCGCCAGTATTATCATCAGCGCCTGAAGCGTTGCACTTTTCGATTTGCTCATTCTGTAAACGGTCGGAACGTGCGCTTCCTCTCTTCCGAATCTGGAAGCGATAACATCCTTGAAGCGTGTCAACCGCTCAGTCACCGGATTCGAAGCTGTCATGCCCATGTCATCTCCTTGAAGAATCTTCGCTGTGTGAGCGTCAGGAGCATTATGACTGCAAAGAGAACGAAGGATGCGGCAGCGGACTGTCCCAGTTCATCGTAAAGGAATGCCCTGTTGTATATGAACATCAGGGGCACATAAGTTGCGTGCGCGGGACCGCCGTCGGTTATCACGAACACCTGATCGAATAGCTGTATGGATCCGATAAGGCCAAGAATTATGACAAATGTGGTAGTAAACCTGAGCATGGGGAAGTAGATGTACCTGAACTTGTGCCAGCTGCTCTTGACGCCGTCCAGGGCAGCGGCTTCCAGTATCTGCGTCGGAATTGCCTGCAGTCCTGCAATATATATTACCATGAAATATGGAGCAGTGGAGAAAATGTTCATCGCCATGATCGCTGGAAATGCGTATGTTGTGCTCAGCAGCCAGTTTTCGTTATGCGGAAGATTGAATATGTTCACATAGGGGAGGAAGGAATTAACAAGCCCCTGCGGGGAAAATACCCAGATGAATATTATCGAGAAAGCCACCGGTGATGATATTGCGGGGAGAAAGACGAGCGCTCTCGTCGTTCTTGAAGCCGGTAATTTGTTGTTGAAGAGAAGTGCGAGGAAAAACGCGAGAAACGTCTGAATGGTGACAACAACAACGGTGTAGTAAAGAACATTGAATATTGAGAAGATGAAGCTCGGATTTTCCAGCACATTGAAGTAATTGGTCAGTCCTATGAAGTAAATTTTATGAAAAAACGGATCGTAATGATAAAGGCTGATGTAAAGTGAAAACAATACAGGAAAGAAAACAAATGCAAACATCATGGCAAACAGAGGCGCAATAAAAATGTAAGCTGTCATGCTTACGACTCTCTTGCTTGAAGAACCCGAAAGCGATCTAAATGAGATGCCGGCTGCCAGAATCAACACACCTTCATATCAAGAGAATGGTAAAAGGTTTGAACGGTTAAAAATGTTGATGCACTACAATGTCGATGTACCTGCCAGCGAAGAGTTTGTATCGGCGAGTATCTGCTGGTAAGCCTGCATGGGCGTCAGTTTGCCGGCAAACATATCTGCAATGACATTGTGCGCCTCAGTGTGCGCCGCGGTGAAGTTCGTGGTGTTGTATGCCCATCCATATGTATACGGGAATTCGGTAGATCCGGCATATGCCAGTGCCGGCTGAATGCTCGAATATGCAGAACTTTCCAGGATTGACGTTCTCGCCGGCAGGGCAAGTCCCAGGCTAACCCACTGCTTCTCTCCAACCGGTCCGGTGAAGTACTCTATGAACTGAAGGGCAAGCCACTGTTTGGCTGCGGGCAAATGGCTGTTTATCGCCAGGCCGACGTCAAAACCCATTGTTCCGTTCTGTACATCTGATGGCATATGATAATAGCCAAGGGCGTTGAGATTGTTATGGAAGAACGAACCGTTTCCTGTTGCCACCGGATATGTCCATCCGCCGCTGACAACCATTCCGACCTTGCCTGTTGAAAAGTCGCCACCGTTCCAGCCAGCACTCATATTGGTATTCAATCCTGCCAGTCCCTTTTGGTATAGGCCGTACCAGAACTCTATCGCAGACAGGAGTCCTGCAGAGTTAGGTGCTGCACCGCTTCCGCTCTGGCTAATCCACTGTCCGCCAGCCTCATGCATGAATGCGAGGATCCTGGCAAACTGGGCTCCGACAACCATTGGATAGTAGCCGGACCCGCCTCCGGGCAGCATGGTCTCGTTGTTTTTGAGCTGCTGAAGTGTGGAAGTCATCGTTGTCCAGTTCCATACGGTAAGGTTGCCGGGGTAAGGAACTTTTTCCTGGTTGAATATGTACTTGTTGAAGTAGATGAACAATGGACTCCAGTCCTTGGGAGCGGCATAAATCCCTCCCTTGTATGTAAATGTGTTCAGGATCTGAGGAACAAATCCCTGAACATCGTAGCTCGAATTTGCATTCAGGAAAGGCGTCATGTTCAAAAGATAGCCTGCCTTGGCATAAGCGGGCAGTGCGTCATTTTCCATGTACATGACTGCTGGAGCCGTATTGGTCGTAAACTTCGTTGACAACACACCATAATAGTTTCCTGTTATCGGACTAAACACAACCGAATCGTTCGGATGCATCGCATTGAAGTTTTTTACCATCTGCTGGTCGAACGTGTATTCAGCTCCGCTGGATACCCATCCTGAAAAGACAATTGTCAGCTTGCTTTTCGGTTTGGTAAGAATGTACCCCGCGCTGGCAGCGGCCGCTATGACCACTACGATCACAACTATCACACCGACTGTTCTCATTCGCAAAATTATCCCCTCATTTATTTAATATACTAATCAACATTAGTATTGTATTCCCGTATTGGTCAAAAGCTATAAAAAAGTTATTACCGGAACCTGCTTTGCGGCAGCATGGCGATTTTAATAACATAGGTTCGAAACAGTCAGTTTCAGTTCGCAAACAAAGTCACCTGCTGTACATCATTGGATCAAAAAGATATCTCTTCTCTTTCCCTGACAGACAGAATGACAAGATCCAGGATATGTAACAAGATGTCAGGAACGGTTGTTGATGGATGAGAGATCAGGAAACAATCCGAGGGGGAGATGACCTATGCTGCCCCATGACTGCATTGCAAGATCTGATACACTCAAGGGGTCACCGTACCGGCAGGTCCGAAACGCTCACATTACTGTAAATGATGGATAAACTGTGCATGATGGATGGTGATGAGGCAGTCAGCCCTGCTTTCACAAAAGCGCAACGGCTGTTTACGCCAAAACGTGAACCTCCCTGACGCAAGTCCGGAAAAGAGAGCGGACCTCTCAGAATGGCGACACAATTAAAGTTTTCCGCAATTCCGTTTCGTCGTGTCCTGGGCCGCAAGGCAGTGTCTTAACTGTGCGCGTGTTCCAATTTCGATTTTCCTGCTATCTTTCCCTTGCAGTATGCATACAGCGCATCATAGAGCGGAAACTGGATTTTCATATTTTCATGGTCGTTTCCGGCTATTTCCCTGAATCCGAGCGCCGCCGCCTCCAGTCCCGCGGATTCAGCCGGCGCATCAGGAATACTTGCGTCCGCTCCCCTTACTATCCTCGCCAGTTCAAGAAGAGCAGCATCCGAGAGCCTGTACTTCCTTATTATGGAATCAAAACTCACATACTCCTTTCCATTCTCTTCAAAATGAAACAATTCTGCTCCCGGAGTGTCGAATGGAACAGCCTTTTCCTCCTTTGCAACCGTGAGTACCTTTTCCTTTGGAACAAACAGAAATTCCGCATTCCTGTCCACGAACCTTGATATCAGCCAGGGGCACGCAATTCTGTCCACTTTGGCTTTTTCTCTTGTTATCCATTTCATTAAGATCGGCACGTGTAGCGGATGTGCTCTATTAAGCACTTTTGAAATCCAGATGTTACCATTGATTCAAATTTCATCACACTGCTTACATGTGACTTCTTAGGTGAATATTTAAACGGAAAGCTTATCGATGTGATCCTTCACGCCCTGGTTCTGAGAAAGAGAGCAAATGTCATGCAAGTTGCCAGATGAGGATAAAGCTACCGTTTCTGCAGGATCACGAACGCCTGGAACAGGGGGAATGGGGAACACAACGGAGTGAATGCGTGTTTCGCACAACGTCGCAGTATCAGCACCGCTGCTCTGCTCACCGGCCCGGGTCAGGATAGCGGGCGTATATCCTGACGGCTGAACCGCCGGTCGTTAGTCATTTTCACTGCATCGTATCTCTTCTGCCATAGACGCAGCCTTCTTGTTGCGAACAGAATAAACAGGGAATACTCGCAGAAGGATTATCGCTGAAATATGAAAGGAGATGACGGATATCATGTCGCGGCGGGACGTGTCCGTTATTCAAAATGGCGCTGAGTTGCGCGCTAAAGCAACACTATATCATCGAGTGCCCGATCCTGATATTATGAACAGGGAATTGCATGGTATCTGGGCGCCGTTGCCGACGCCGCTTACAAGAAAAGGTGAGGTTGATGTCGAAAGTCTCCGGGCACTTGTCAATCATCTCATAACCGGAGGCATAGACGGCCTTTTCCCCCTGGGAACTGCCGGTGAGTTTGCGCTCCTGTCTCCGGATGAGAGGCGCCTGGTGACGGATACAGTTGTCGACGCGGCAAACGGCAGGGTCCCTGTCTTTGCAGGAGTATCAGATCCGAGTACCGAAAACATAATCGCCTTTGCAAAACAGGCAATAGACGTTGGGGTTGACGGCATAATTGCCACCCCTCCCTATTACTATACAACCTCGGAAGATGCTCTTTACAGGCATTTCTGCCTTCTCCACAGTAAACTTCCTGTCCCCATCGTAGTGTACAATATTCCTTCGTTTACACACATATTCATACCAGTAAGCGTCGTAAGCAGACTGGCGGATGAGGGCTGTATCGCCGGCATGAAGTATACCGAGTATAATCTTTACAATCTGATCACGTTCATATCCGAAACAAGGAAAAAGATTGCCATTTTCACCGGTTCGGATGCAATGGCATATTCGTGTCTTGATTTCGGAGGGAGCGGAGCAATCATAGGCGTTTCGAACGTCGCGCCGAAAATGGCGGCCGGCATCTATGATTATTTTGTTTCAGGAAGAAAGGACAGGGCACGCGAGATGCAGATCAAGCTGATGCCTGCAATAAGCGCAATCGGGATGGGCGAATTTCCTGCGGGGCTCAAGGAGGCTGTCAGTTATGCCGGCATGAACGTCGGAAAACCGAAGGAACCCATTCCGGACGTTACGCCTGAACAGAGAAGGGAAATACACGCCCTGCTTAACCGCGCCGGCATACGCAGGCACCGGTAAACCAATTCTGTGTGCGATTCGAGCATCAGCACTGTTGCGTTTTGCATGTCTCGTCAACCGTTCGGGGGCGGCTTTCCGGCCGTATCCTTTTCCCTCCGGCTGAATTGGATTTTTCCAGTTCCAGCAGCCTCCTCTTCCTGTCGAGACCCAGACCGTATCCTCCCAGGTCGCCTCCCTTTCTTATCACCCTGTGGCACGGTATGATGAGAGGAACATGATTCTTCGCACATGCATTGGCCACCGCCCTGACCGCACGCGGTTTCCTTATCCTTTCGGCAATTTCACTGTAGGTCGCAGTCGCTCCGTAAGGTATTTCTGTTATTGCGGCCCAGACGCTTTTTTCAAAATCCGTTCCGTTTATGTCCAGGGGGAAGGCAACCTCACTTCCCAGAAGGCAATCCTCAACGCCTCTGATATAAACGTCCATCTTATCCGACGCCTGCAGGGATGCGCGTGGAAATTCCTTCCTGAGCGCGTCAATCAGAGCAGCTTCACTGTCTGCTGCAGAAACGGAGCAAATTCCGTTCGCTGTGGCTGCCACCATGATATGGCCTATTCCTGTTGCCTTTATCCCATAATAGATTTCCACCCCCTCGCCTCCATTTTTGTAGGATGAAGGCTTCATCCCGAGCTTCAGTCTTGAATTTCCGTAAAGCCAGGTCATTGAGCCGTAACCGACGCCGAAGACTGCCGACTCCACTGAATCCCCGCGGCTGAGTCTTGTCTTGAGGTCAGCTATTCTGATCTCTTCGAGATATTTTCTGGGCGACACTCCCATCGTCTTTTTGAATAACTTCTGGAGTGTAAAGGGGCTTATTGAAAATGTGTAACTGAGAGATTTCAGTGTTATTTTCTGTGAGTGATGGGAACGAATGTAGTGGCACACATCCTCGATCAATTTCGTCCGAGCTGTCTGTCTTCCGGGTCCGGCGGTGGCGCAATGTCTGCAAAGCCTGTAGCCTGCACCCTCCGCTTCCTCCGCCGAGCGGAAGACTACAATCCTCTTTGAGGCTGGTTTCCCTGCAGTGCAGGAAGGGTAGCTGTATATCCTTGTCCTGGCATTTCCAAGTACAGACACTTTATCGCTGCGAGCATCACCGGATACTCCTGAACCATCCAATCTTATCGTATCCGTAGAAAGGCTGATCGATTTTTGGCTGGTCCCTGATTTCATGACTGCCATAGAAGCAGCAGCGCAATTGTCGAATATAAAGGGTATTGACATTTTCTTGCCCTCAAACCTGAGGAATGGCAGGGATGCCGGGCAATAATGTCGACGGAGATAGATGAGAAAATTCCAACTTTCGGATCGATGCTTCGCGTCAGCCATGAGTCTTTCTGCCCTCTCTGCGATTTATCGGCCTGAATGGTGGTGCATCCTGACAGGAATCAGGCTGAATTCATACCTGTCATACGCCATGAATCGTTGATCAGCTGTTGGGACCTTTACGGCGATTCAGCGTGTCATCGCCTATGCTGTCAGCACATTCAACCCCTTCAGGCTCAATGTGTATCAGGGCGCTGCAGTTTGGTATCCGCTCTCTCAGCCTGGTTTCAATTGCATCTACGACACTGTGAGCCTCGTAAACGGTGGTATTCGGCTTGAAAGTGAGATGCAAATCGATGAACCTGATATTTCCTGACTTTCTCGTCCTCAGTGAATGGAATCTGCAGATTTCTTTGTGTTCGGAGAGTATGCCGATGACGGTCTGTTCGTCCGCATCAGATATCTTCACGTCGACCAGAGGACCACCCGATTCCAGCAGCAGGGAAATGCCGGAATAAGACATTACTGCCGCTATTATGAATGCGACGATTATGTCGAAAAGCACGTTGCCTGTCAGATACACAGCAATCAGTGCAAGGACGACCCCGACGGATGCCAGGCCGTCTGTCGTAAGATGGGCGTTGTCAACTTTCAAGGCAATCGACTCCTCTCTCCTGGAAGCCCTGCGGACAGGAATGGATACGGCAAAGTCCACGGCAGCTGAAATTATCATGGTGATGATTGCTATGCCGAGGAAAACTATGTGCTCACCCGCAACCACCCTGTCGAACGCCTCTGCGACGATGATCACGCTGGTAGCAATCAGAAGGATCGATTCGAAAACGCCGGAGACATTTTCGAATTTTCCATGTCCGAATTTATGTATGGTGTCTGCAGGCATGGATGCCTTCTTCACGGAGACTGCTGTGGAAACAGACGCCGTTACATCAGTAAACGAATGTATTCCGTCACTGAGGACCGCCACGGAGCCGGTGATAAGGCCGATTATAATCTTGGCTGCCGAAAGTGCGCCGTTGCTGACTGCTGAAAGTCTTGAGGCGGAAAGTTTGTTCATCTCCAATCGGCGCATCATTATATGCAATTGCGATGAATTAACCTTTGTAATCGAATGACGGAGAAGTTTATTCTCCATCCTGCCGTTTCGCGCTTAATTCCTGGTCTTTCCCAATTACAGCTGAAAAAGGATTATGAACCAAGGACGGTATCGAACTGACGATGAAGAGCAATTCGGGCTCAGGCCAAAAAACTGAAGGCCCGCTCAGCGGCATCACAGTCCTGGATTTCAGCAGGGCCATGTCGGGGCCATTCTGCACCATGATCCTCGGGGATCTTGGTGCTGACGTGATCAAGGTCGAATCGGAAAAAGGCGACGAAACCAGGGCATGGCGTCCGCCTGAAGTCAAAGGTGTTTCTTCCTACTTTATCAGCGTGAACAGAAACAAGAGGAGCATTGCCATTGATCTCAGAAAAGCGGAGGCGCGGGACATTGTCGGAAGGCTCATCAGCGATTCGGACGTTATAGTGGAGAATTTCAGGCCCGGCGTGGCCGAGCGGCTGTCTATAGACTATGAATCCGCGAAGGCAATAAACGATGACATTGTGTATTGCAGCATCTCTGGATACGGCAGGACCGGGCCTTACAGCTCCAGGCCCGGATTTGATCTCACAATCCTTGCCTCCAGCGGACTCATGAGCCTGACAGGCGAACCTGAGGGGGCGCCGGTCAAGTTCGGCGTTCCCATAACCGATATAACATCAGGCCTCTTTGCTTCCACAGCCATTCTATCCGCCCTCTTCCACAGAGGGCGCACGGGGGAAGGGCAGTACATCGACATGTCTATGCTGGACTGCAACCTTCTTACGCTGACCCATCAGGCAGCTGCCTATTTCGCCACCGGCAGGAATCCGGAAAGACTCGGGTCGGCACATTCAAGCATTGCGCCCTATCAGGTTTTCAGTACTTCAGACGGCTATCTAGCAATCGCCGTGGGAAGCGAGAAGCTGTGGGCCTCATTCTGCAGCGCGATAGGATCGCCTGAACTGGCTGAAGATGCACTGCTGAAATCCAACTCCGAGCGCGTAAGAAACCGCCAGTACATGCTGAAGAGAATAGAGGCCGTCTTTTCATCCAGAACCACTGCCGAGCTGCTTTCCAGACTCGAATCCGCAGGCGTTCCGGCTGCAAGGATTAATTCGGTCAGCGAGGCGCTGGAAAATGAGCAGGTCGCCGAAAGGGGAATGATTGCCGAAATAACCCATTCCTCCTACGGGAGAATAAAGACGGTAGGCTCGCCGTTCAATATGAGCCGGACGCCCGGTACGGTCAGGAGCGCGCCGCCCCTTCTTGGGGAGCAGAGCGGCATCATTCTTTCACAGATGGGATACAGCCAGGCAGAAATACAGAGGCTGCAGGCCAAAGGCGTAATATTCCTGCCCTGATTTTGAACGGAAACTCCGTATGTCAGGCAATATTTTCGCAGCCTTCCTCTGCGCTGCGCCTGCATCATCGAGACTGCTTTTGACAAAGTTCAGATATTTCGTCAAGATTGACCCGCTCAATGACTAAAAACAGGCTTTCAGAAAAGGGAACAATCGGCAGCCTGGAACTCAGGAACAGGATTGTAATGGCACCGATGATTTCCAATCTGGCCAATCCCGACGGCTCGACAAACGAAAATCATATCGCGTACCTTGAGGCAAGAGCAAAGGGCGGCGTATCTCTCATAATAACCGAATATTCATACATAAACGGCAGGAACGCAAGGGGATCGAGAAACGAACTCGGTTTTCACAATTCGGATTTTATTCCCAAGCTGAGAAGGCTGACAGAGAGGGTGCATTCACATGAAGCATACATTTTCGCTCAGCTTGTTCACGCCGGCGGCAAAGCACAGCTGGAAACAAATCCCGAGCCACCCAGGGCGCCTTCCAGTGTCGATTATATGGGCCTTGTCCCGGGTTCAATGGATCAGGGGGAAATAGACGAGGTAATCGGCGATTTTGTCAGGGCCGCGTCTGTTGCAAAGAGCTCCAACTTCGACGGAATAGAGTTGCATGGAGCCCATGGATATCTCATACATTCCTTCCTGTCACCGTCTCTCAACCACCGGAACGACAGCTACGGCAGAAATTTTGAAGGGCGGCTGAAATTCGCGCAGTCCGTCATCGATGCAATCAGAAGCGAGGTGGACATCAACCTCGGGATAAGGCTGAGCCTCTATGAGGATGAAACGGACGGATACGGACCTGATTATGGGCTGAAGATAGCTGAAGCACTGCACTCCGCAGATTACGTTCACTTCTCTGCCGGAAGGTTTTCCCCTCCGGGTTCGTCCGCTTCCTTCTATGAGAAGAGAACGCATATTTCAGACAGGCTACCGCGTAAACCGGCGGTAACCTCCATTGTTGCTGGATCAGTGCTGGACGGCGACGACGCGCTCAGGGTCCTTGCGAAATCGGACTTTGTGGCAGTTGGCAGGGCGCTGCTCGCAGATCCCTTCTTCGCTATCAACATGATCCAGGGGAGGAACAACAGGCCGTGCATTAGGTGCAACCAGGCCTGCAGGGACATCACATTTGGCGAAGTGAGATGCACGGTGAATCCCGACACAGGTTTTGAGCTCTATGCCGCACTGCCCTGCGCTGAAGGCGTGAGGGCAATGAGCATTGCCGGCGGGGGCATAAAAGGAATGGAGGCCGCTCTGTTTGCATCACGCGCGGGAATAAAGGTTACGCTGTATGAGATGCGGGACAGACTGGGCGGGCAGCTTCTCGACATAACCGACAGAGAAAAGAAAGAGGCTTTCTCGGCCCTCGTCCGCTATTATGAAAGGGCACTTGCGGAAGCGAAGGTGGATGTCCGCCTGAACGAGAAATTCAACGGAGAGGGGCTGTACTGTCTCCCGAACAGGACATATGAAAACCTGCCCAGGAAGCGTAGCCTGATGATTGATTCCAGCATATACAAACATCAGGACGAAATTCTGGCAACCGCCGGAAGCGCTCAAGTCACTGTTACCGAAAGAAGCCTCAACAGTCTGGACAGGGTAAGAAATGCTGCCTACAGAAGGAAGGCCCGGTCGCTTGGAGTGGCGTTTGCCGAAAGCCTGCAAGGCCGGCCCGATTTATCGATCAGCGAGAGGAACCAGTATGATATCCGCTCCGCAATGATCGCGGGGCGGGAAGCCGTCCTCCTTTACATTGCCGCCCGCAGAAGCTGATGCGCCCATGATGCATGGTCATCCCCCTTCTGCGTGAGCAGCCTGAAGATCGGAATTAGTCGTGCCGGAGCAATGCTAAGGTGCCGCCGACCTTTGCTATTTCGATCGTATAGCTCTCCTCGAAGCCGGCGGGCGTTACAAACAGGACCGCTTCCACCAGCGGAATAACGTCCTCGTCGCTGCGGTTCAGCTCGCCGAATTTTTCGCCAAGGCATTTCGGGCAGACGGCCCTCTTCTCAAACGACTCATAGCCGCATCCTGTGCATACATTTACTTTCATGTCTACACCCCCAGAACCGTCACCGTGGCCGAATTGCCGAAGCCCGCCATGCTTAGTGTAAGGCCGCACATTGCACCGTCAACCTGCCTTTTGCCTGCCTCCCCCCTCAGCTGGAGAAAAGCCTCACCTACCTGTGCTATGCCGCTCGCGCCTATCGGATGCCCTTTCGCATTGAGGCCGCCGCTTGTGTTTATCGGGAAATCTCCGTCAATCCCGGTCAATCCTTCGGTAACCGCCTTCCATCCTTTACCTTTTTCGAAGAAGCCCAGAGCCTCCGACTGAACAATCTCCAGTATTGTCGCCATGTCGTGCAGTTCTGCAAAGTCGAATTCCCTCGTTCCGGCGGCCCTCATCGCAATTTCCCCGGCCCTCTCCACTGCCTTCAATTCGGTCAGTTCCTCTCTCTCTGTTATGTACGAGGAATCGGAGGCGATGCCCATGCCCCTGATGAACACCGGCCTGTCGGTATAGCTGTCCGCCTCGGCGTCGTCCACCATGAGCAGCGAGGACGAACCGTCGCTTATGGGGCTGATTTCATAGAGTTTCAGGGGGTCCACAATCGTCCTCGACGACAGGACCTCCTCGAGCGTCACCCTCTTCTGTATATGCGCATATGGATTTCTTGCCCCGTTTTCATGGTTTTTGACCGCGACCTTTGCGACCGATTCCCTGCTCGCACCGTATTTTTCCATATATCTCTTGGTCATCAGCCCCGCAAGAGAGGGAAGCGAAATGCCCGAGGACTTTTCCCTCTCGCCAAGAAGTGACGATATGATCGATGTGACCTCCCTCGTTGGTTTTTCAGACATCTTTTCCGCACCGATGACAAGAATCCTCTTTGCATCACCCGATTTGATGAGCGATGATGCTGCAAGAATTGCGCCGCCTCCGCTGCCGCTAGTATTGTCTACGCGCATTGATGGCGTGTCGTCAATCGAAAGGTAGGTTGTTGCCAGATTGTTAAGCCCCGACACGCCGTTGAATTCTCCCGAATAGGAGTTCGACAATATGACAAAATCTATCTCATCCCTGTATTTCCTCACAATCGGAAGCGCCGACTCTGAAATGATGCTCAGTATGCTGTCTTCCCTCTTTCCAAATCTGGAAAAACCCGCTGAAACTATTGCCGGCATGATATTCCCTCGGGTCTATGGGATGATATTATTTCAATCAGCAGGTAGCTATGGGATGATATTATTTCAATCAGCAGGTAGAACAAGGCTGGACCAGACAGGAACCCGGGACCTGCCAGGTCAGGCTGTGCTGCCATAACGGAAGGTGCAGGATTCTGCAACCCGGCAGTGCAGGCAGTTTGCAGCGGACGGTCTGGGAACGAAATTACGCGACGCATATGAATTAAGCGCTTCCGCAAGGAATGCGTCGAACGTTCTGATATCTTCTCCGGTAACGGTATAGTTTTCAACCTCCTTCTCCCTGTCAAGATAAAAGTTGAACAGTTCAATGTCGCAGGGACCGTAAATCTTTGCAGCCGCGGATGCGTAAATCATCAGCTGATATCTGTTTTCCGCCTCGCCGCCTTCGAGATTTCCGCTCTTGTAGTCTATTATCAGTCTCCGTCCATCCGTTTCCGCCAGCATGTCTATCTTTCCGTTCAGTATGAAACGGCCGTACCTGGAGCTGAACTGCACTTCTCTCCTCAATCTGCCTTCAGCTGCGGCCTTTCCGGCAAGTGCTCCGAGCCGGGAATCGATGAATTTCATAGACACTCTGAGCGCCTCTCCGTAAAGATCGCCGGATACCTTCTTCAGATATTCCGGCATTGTACCTTTAATGTAGTCGTAATGTTCGAGAAAGAGGTGTATCATACTCCCTCTCTCCTTCGCCTTCATACTGTCTTTGCTGTCTCTGCTCCCTCCTGACTTTCCGGCTGAAAGTGCTATGCGGTAGGGGCAGGTGAGGAAGTTTGCAACTTCGGACGGCGTCAGGCGCAGCCATTCCTGTTCCCTGAGGCGTTCGATATCCAGCGTCAGCGAACTTTCATTCAGAATCGGCATGCCGGCGAGATTATACCCTCTGGTTTCCCGGATACTCTCTCTCCTTTCCGGGCTCCTGACCACGCGCAGTGTGATATCTCCCTGTCTCACCTCAGCATCATGACCAGCGGGAATTGTGAAATTCCGCGACTTCAGGAATCCCAGGACGAGTGTGGCCCAGCTTCCGTTTCTTGCTGTGCCCTCCGGAATGGAAATATAGAGTCTGTCCCTGGCCCTTGTCATCGCCACATACAGTATTCTCCTCTCTTCGCTGTCAACCCTTTCAGTCTCCGCCGCATTCACGTCGCTCATTATGTCTACGGACAGTTCATGGAGGGGGTTGAAACCGTCGTCACGGACTCTGAATACCAGGCCGTACATTTTGTGTATCAGCATGTCTCCGAATCTCGAGCTGTTTGAGCGGATCGAATCCGCTATGAATACCACCGGGAATTCCAGCCCTTTGGACGCATGGACCGTCATCAGTCTGACTGCGTCGCTTCTGTCGTCGTTCAGTGGTGCTTCTTCGCTGCCGCCTGCCTCCTCCAACGAGAGGAGAAAGTCGATTACACCCTTTCTGTCGGGAATTTCCCTCTCTGCTTCCAGGACCATGTCCATGAATTTCAGCACGTTGGCATATGCCTGGACGCCGCCGGCCGAGGAAAGCACCAGCAGGCCGTATCCGCAATTGTCGACCGCAAAATGCATCAGTTCCGAAATTCCGGCATTTTCCCTGCTGTTCAGAATGGCATGAAATTCCCGGAAATACATCAGCCCCGGTGATTTCTGCAGCTCTTCCTCTCCGAACACGCTCCCGGGTTCGAAGCCGTTCATGCTGAGCCGGAGCAGTACATCGTCGTCAACATCGAAAACAGGGGAGCGCAGGACAGCTATCAGGTTCGCCGGATCCCGGGGGCGCTGAACAAATCTTACCAGATCCATCATTATCCTGATTTCGGGCTTTTCAAAAAACTGCCTGCTGTGGAAATGTATGTACGGTATGTTGCGCTCTCTCAGAGCCTCTTCGTACAGATCCATGCTTTTCCTGCTCCTGAAGAGAATTGATATGTCCGAGTAACTCACCCTTCCCACTTCGTCGGCCGGCGCATTTCCGGGCAGTGATGGGCGGACGGCGGATGATGCGAGTCCCGCAATCTCCTCTGCAATCATTGCCGCCTCTTCCCTTCTGATATTGTCCATTCCATCTCCACGCGGGACAAGAACGGTCACCAGGCCGTCCCCACCTGAATTTTTCCCCCTGCTGTCTTTCCTTGACGGAATCATTTCGGCGTACCTGCTGCCGCCTGAAACAGGGAAACTCGAAAAGAATGCATTGATAAAGCGTATGATGTTCGTACCGCTCCTGAAGTTTTCATTCAGGCTGACGATCTCAGTCTCATGATCTTCGGCATAGGCAGTGTTCTCCTCCGTTGTGAGTATGGACGGATCCGCGCTTCGCCATTCATAGATGGACTGCTGCGGATCACCGACAAAAAACTGTTTTTCCTTTTCAGAAATCATATTGATTATGCTGTACTGAAGGAAGTCGGTATCCTGAAATTCATCCACCAGGACGCAGTAAAATCTCTTTCTGTATTCTGCCCTTATCGCGTCAGAATCCCTGAGCAGTCTGTAGGTGTAATAGACAATGTCGCTGTATCCTATGCTCCCTTCCTGCCTCTTCAGCTGCTCGATTTTATGCCAGAAAAGGGATACATATCTGCTGATGACATCGCGTGCCCTCCACTGCATGCTGATGTATGAATGCAGACCGTCGCTGTCTCCGAATTTAGTCCTGAGATGCTGTTCGAAAAGATCCCTTCCTTTATCCAGCTCTGCAAGCCCCTCTCCCAGTTCCAGACCGTGGTCCCTCATCCACCCGTAGACTTCAAAAACCATCTCCCTGAAACCGTAACCACCGCTGTTGCTTCCGTCACGCAATCCGTATGCCGTCAAAAATTCCCGCAGTTCCGTGTCTGAGGATATGTGTCCGAACACTACAGTATTCAGAGCCCGCTCCATCATGTTCCTGATATGATTCTCTTCGACTATCTGATAATCGGAAGTCATTCCGGCTTCGGCAGCATTCTCATGGAGGATGGAGTTGCATAAGGAGTGGATGGTCGATATATTCGAGGTGGTTAAGCTCCTGATGTCGTAGCCGGAGGATTCAAACACCTCTTTCCTCAGTTTTGTTGCCGCTTCGTTCGTGAAAGTTATCGCCAGCATCCTGCCGTACGGATTTTCATCGGGGTGCATTGTTCTGATGGCCTCAAGTTTCATCATATAGGCTGCGATGAGTGTAGTGGTCTTGCCGCTTCCGGCACATGCGTTTACAACGACCTTTCTGTTTTCGCGTATTGCACGCACAGCCTTTCTCTGCAGTTCGGTGAGCCTGTTTTCATTCATCTGAAGTAAGCCCCCTCCAGTTTCTGCATATCGTCATGAAACTACAGTTGCCGCATTCCCCCTTTGCAGGTCTGACCGGAAAGCGGTTTGACCTGATTTCCGACGCAAGCGAAATTATATTCCTCCTGAACTTCTCAATTTCCGCATCAAGTTCCCTTTCTGGCATAACGCGCAGCTGAACGGTTTTTCTGCGTGGTAAATCCGGAAATACTTTTCCGGCCGACTCCTGAACCACTATGCCTGCACGATCGGGCAGGCCGTTCGATTTGAGAATCGAATAATATAAAGCAGCACGGATTTTGTATCCGAGTTCATCCCTGAGGTAAATGGAATAGACGGGTATCTCGAAATCAAGCGGCAGGTCTGCATCTGTTCTGAAATAGCTTTTCAGCCTCGCGGGCGTGGTGAATTTATAATCCAGCAGGATTGCACCGTGATCTTCCAGCGGTACGGTATCTACCCTGTCGATGATACCCCTGAACTCAAATTCTCCAATCCTGAATATACCGCCGGGTGTGCCGAAACTGTGTTCCGTAAGTTCTATTGTGCTGCATGTCAGCTTCTGCAGCTCCCGTTCCCTGCTGAGGAACAGGAAGAGTGCCGATTTAACCCTGTCAGTTCCGGTAATGGCCACTGGCTCACTGAGATAATCATCCGTGTACTGGCGTGAATAGTAGGCGTCAACTGCCGCTTCAATCGCGCGTTTAAGCATCCGGGCATCCATGTCTCCGATGCTCTCCCTGTCCGGCAACTTTAAAAAAGTCTTGAGTATGGCATGAACGTCTCTCCCGATTCCGATTTGTTCGAAATCGCCGTAAGCAGCGGAAAGTTTCATAAGTCTTGTCAGGACGAATCTGAAAGGGCATTTCGCATACTGGTTCAGATCTGTCGGTGAAAGGATTCTGTCTGATGTAAGGGGTGCTATACTGGCGGCGGAAAAATTCCATTCGAGATATTTTGAGTCGAATCTTGAAAGCCTCCGGCTGAATTCACTGAATGGGACTTTGCATGCGCGTTTCCACATTTCGGCGAAGAAATCCTCCTCCGCATACCGACGGCTGCAGCCAAACCGGTACGCGAGCATCTGCCCGATCTCCGCAGGCGCGAGAATTTCCTCGCCGGGATCCTGAATATATTTTCCTGCCGGCAGGTTGCTGTCATATGCGATAGAAATTGGATCTCCATCGTTCCCCCTCTTTTTGATCTCCTCGATTATGAACGGCGATGGAATTCCGTAACCAGCAACCTCCGGGTTGGAGATGAATGAAACCGTAAGTCTGTCGGTCAATCCCCTTGCCTTCAGGTAATACCATCTCTCTGCAGAATCAACCACTCTCGTGCATCTTCTTGTCTCTATGCCGCTTCGTTCGAGACAATCAAGTATTTTCACTGGCAGGAATGAATTCTGTTCCGCACCCCTCGGAAATATTTCGAAATTTGCTCCTACTATGAAGGTGCCTGCCGCCCTTCTGAAATATGTGATTCCGACGTCTGTGAGTAAAATACCGCTCCTTTCGCTGCGACCTTCACCGGTGTCACTCTTCCCCAGGCTGCGGAAAAGCGTCAGGAAATCACCGAGGGTGAGTTTTTCCAGTCCAGTCAAATTGCAGACTGCAGACCAGGAAACTGCAGCGGACATGAGTTCCGGAATAAACCTGGAGGACTCCGCTGAACCATTCGCTGCAGTAATTCTGTTTGCCGTCTCTTCCACTACTTCAACCCATTCGCCAACAGAGTGGGGAGTGCTCGACTTCAGTTTCAGGTCTGAGAGTACTGTTGCAAGTTCAGATGTGCGGGACCAGCAGCCATCAATATCATATCCGTTCCGTCTGAATGTTTCTCTTCGCCAGGATCTTAACATGGAAGGCAATCTCTCCAGCGACTTGGAGAGCCTGCTGTCCGACAGCAGTATCCTGTAGTCGGCCTCTGGTATTATGCGGAGAAAATCTTCCTTTGTTGCGTCCTCCTCCAGGCATCTGAAAAAATTTTCCACTCCGGCAAAGACCGGATCGTCCTCCAGCAGTCTTCTCCTCCCCCTTTCCACCGCAAGACCGTACTCATTCAGTATGTCCCTGGCCGCGCTGTCGTAATCGTCTATGTTCCTGGCCAGTATCTTGAAATCAGACTCTCTGCATCCACCTTCGGAAATCCTCCTCCTTATCGTCCTTGCGATCTGAATTATTTCTCTTCTCCTGTCCGGTGCGCCGAAGAATTCAATCTCAGGAGGCTGCCGGCAGCCTTTGATATTTTCTCCGTCCTCGTCTTTACGGACTACCACACCTTCAATGGAACGGAATCTGGAAAGGGCGGGGGACGACGATTCTGCCTGATCCATGCCGGCTACTAGTCTCACTTCAGCTGTCACTGCGAAGCCGAGTATGAAGGAGAGAACGGCAGGATCCGCAAAGTGCAGAAAGAAAAAATTCACCTTTCCGATGCGACAGGAATCTGCCGATTTGAGAAGTTCCGTGGCCTTCCTTATCAGACCGGTTCTATCGTATATTCCGTTTTCGGCAAGCACTTTCAGTCTTTCTTCAATCAGGGCTGAGAATTCATCAAGAACAGAAATCCTGAAATCAAATTTTCCTTTGTCAAATTCGGCCTCCGATCCTTCGAGGAGTGTTCTTATCCACTCCTTCCTGTCGGTCTGCAACGGACGAAGTGTTTCGTAATCCCTCACCAGGATATCCGAGTACTCCTCCGGGAGTCTCGTTCCGGCTGTTTTCATCCCCCTGAACACATACCTTGCGAGCAGTGCCTTCAGATCATCGGTCAGAAGCAGCGGCTGCTCACCGGTCACCTCCCTGACTACGTGGGAAGCGAGTCCCTCCAGCGTCATGAAGAGGGAGGAATCTATGGCGTCATGATGCCGGAGGAGCAAATCCCTGGCTTCGGAAATCGCGATGGTGTCCGGAAAGACGTAGACGGACCTTCCGGTTTGCAGACCGCGATCACTGTAATCTGCCAGGAGATACTTCTCAGGATCAGTTTCAAGAATGTGGATGCTTTTCATTTATCCTGTACCGCTCTTTTTTATTTTCCGGAATCCTGTCTATTGCGTCTATGCTGCAATCAATAAAAAAGATTTGGCACTTCGCTTAGCCGAGTCAATGAAATTTCCAGGCAGGCATATTGCTCAATGTTTATAACCATGGCTGCAATTCCGTTGTAAAAAAGGCGGTCTGCATATGAAAGAAGAACGCATGCCACTTAACGGCGTTGATCCTAAGCAGCTTTATGAGGATGTCAAGCAGCATCTTACCTCCGAGGGTCTCAAGATTCTTCTCGACGAGGGGAGGGAAGGCTTCTATGAAATTAAGGCTCACAAGGGTTCAACGCTCTCGGTCGCGGTAGGAGCAATACGTGACGTGGACGTCATGATCACGGGAAACAGTACTGTGTGCGATGTGACCCTGAGAACAGGCGCGTGGGGCAGGGATGTTGCCGTTCCGGCAGTGGAGGGTTTTATCATCTTCGGTGTTATCGGCGGGGCCGTCGCGGGTGGAGCAAGTTATTACATGGCCCATGAATTTGAAAAGAAATTCTGGGATTGGCTCAGGGCGGATGCTCACAGGCTGAGCCAGGGCACAGCTACTGCCGGGACTCCGTTCACTCCGCCGATGCTTCCTCATGACCAGAGGGCTTATGCCAATCTCAATCCTGCAGTCAGCTCAGCCCCGTCGCAGTACTGTTCCAGATGTGGCTCGAAACTGGTGGAAGGTGCCTCTTTCTGCGCATCCTGCGGTGCAAAGGTTTCCTGATAGTGCTGCAGGCAAAATACATGCGTCACCGCCGCGTGACCTCATTGCAGTTCAGTGCCGATGCCGGTTTTAATCGCGCTGTCGTAGACGTATTTGCCTATGGCCACATCCTCAAGCGCGATTCCAAGCGATTTGAAAATTGTTATTCCGTTTTCTCTCCCCTTGATCTTTTTTGCATGCCCGGATACTAATTCATGCACCTCTGTAATGTCCCGCCAGTCCAGGCAGGAAGAGGAAACGGCATCCACAATATCCCTGGCTTCTTGTTTAGCCTGTTCTATGGAATCCACAACGATTCTGCCTGCCGAGCAAACAGTCTCCGTTTCAAGCTCTTTCGATTCCATTCTGTTTGCACCGATCGCATTTATGTGGCACGTATCCGGAACGTCCGATGCTGATATCACCGGAGTCCTGGAGGAGGTAGCGGTTATCAGCACGTCGCACCGTTTCAGTTCAGAAACGCTTTCTGCGTGGATGGTATCAATTCCCAGTTTCTCCCGCATTCTGTCAGCGAATTTCCTCCTGTTTTCTGCTGTCCTGCTCCAGACTATTATCTTATTGATATCACGCACAGCAGCAACAGCTTCCACCTGCGTTTCAGCCTGGTAACCTGTCCCTATGCATCCGAGCAGGTGGGCATCCCTGACTGCCATGATGTCTGTTACAAGCCCGGACATTGCTCCGGTCCTGATCTGTCCGAGTCTTCCTGCTTCTATCACCGCAAGTGTCCTGCATTCCTTCGTCGAAAAAAGTATCACAACAAAACTCACTCCTCCCCTTCCGCCGAAGTAAGCCTTGAGTCCGGAAACGGAGAGGTCGTCTATGGTAGATGCCATGACATTGAGGGTGCCGTCGACGGATCTGATTCTGCTCCTGGGCAATATCCTGGCACGGCCTTCGGATTCCATCCTGAACGAGTCCCTGAGAATATCAATTGCTTCCCTGATGCCTACAAGCCGGTCGACATCGCTCTCTCTGAGAAAGACGGCCAAAAATTACACCTGCTTCCTGTTTTTCAGCGCCGATCTCCCCATCTGATCCCTCAAGGCATACAGTGTCTGCCTGCTGAGCTTGTTTGCGTCAACACTTCTGAATGCCTTTGTTATTCTTCCATCGGTGTTCACTACGCAGGCATATTTCCGAGGTTTCTTCACCAGAAGACCATCGAGTGATTTGAATTTCCTGAAAATCTCACCCGTCTTGTCCGAGAATATGGGGAAGGGCAGCTCATGTTCGCTGTGCAGCCTGCCGACATCCTCATCGGGTGCCCTGATTACTGTTATGACACTGGCTCGCAGCGCCTTGAACTCATTGAAGTCATCCCTGAAGTTTTCTACCACCGATATGGAGTCCTGGTGAGTTATGTCCGGAAGCAGAACAACGACTGCCGGACCGGCAGCCAGAGCTGTTTTCAGATTAACCAGCACTCCATCGGGCGATTTCAGCGTAAAATCCGGTGCATCGGATCCACTTGTCAGCGGTTTCATTATTTTTGCCTCGTTTAAATTGCCCAAATCCCGGGCACAAATCGGGTCGTTTCTAAACTGTAGGACGGAAAGACTTAATATCAATTTCGGATAGTTCAGCAGTCCCGCACATTAGGTGTCGCAACGGGCCGGAGCATGATGATGCCTGTGACTTTGCAGATTTCAGAACATGTTTCAGCATGAACATTGTGAAGCATGGGCTGAACGGTTGCGTCGTGCAACGGAGTTCAGCCGTCTGATTCCTGCATTATGCGGTCATGAAGCGTTTCACGTATCATTGTTAATGGCATATCAGGGAAGGCTGTACGCCGTCGTCCATTCGATATGCCTGAAACGGGGGCCAGGTGCCGCATTCACCTCCCGTTCTATTCTGTCATCTGTTTTTATGGGCATCAGGTAGTAGACTGACATTGGTATGATTTCAGGTGTCGGAGTAGCGTCGTCAACTACAAAATGTTTAAATTAAACAGCTCAATTCGAAAGGTCGGGCTGAATATGGCTACAATAATGGAACATGTAATTGCCTCCGAAGAGGAAGATATACCTGACTTTGAATTAAGTCCGAATGCAAGGTTCAATTCCAGGTCTGAGGCCTGGAGTGCACTCAAGCATCTCCTCACGGGGGACATGAGGCCGCTCAGGGTAACGATGAGCCTGTGCCCAGAATGCACAGCCGACAAGAAATGGGATACCATGAAGGTACCGGCTGTTGTTTATGCACAGAACGGCCTTGTCAACATGGTCAAAGAATGCAGGGAACATGGCGTAGTCCAGGACAAGTACTGGGAGGACTTCGACATGTATATTTCGGCTGAGAGGCACAAGGATCCCGGCATAAAACTGCTCAATCCGCAGGTTGATTTCAAAGCATCCAAGATCGACTGCCCGAAGCACTGCGGTCTGTGTGTAAAGCATAAATCACACACCGGACTGGGCAACATAGTGGTCACCAACAGGTGCGATCTTGCCTGCTGGTATTGTTTCTTTTACGCAAAAGAGGGCGAACCCATCTACGAGCCGACCCTTGACCAGATCAGGAAAATGCTTCTGAAAATGAGAAATGAGAAGCCGATTGGCGCAAACGCAGTTCAGATTACAGGCGGCGAACCTACGCTCAGGGAAGACATAATCGACATCATCAAGATTGCCAGAGAAATCGGTTACGAGCATGTCCAGCTGAACACAGATTCGGTGAATTTCTCCAGGAAGCCGGAGCTTGTAAAGGCGGTCAGGGAAGCGGGCTCGAACGTCGTTTACATGAGCTTTGACGGTGTAACGCCTGAAGTCAACAGAAAGAACTACTACGAGGCACCTCTGGCTCTCGACAACTGCAGGAAGGCAGATCTGGGCGTCGTTCTGGTTCCCACAGTCATAGGCGGTGTGAACGACCATCAGCTTGGATCGATAGTGAGATTCGGCGCAAAGAACAGCGATGTCGTCAGGGCAGTAAATTTCCAGCCTGTTTCTCTTGTCGGCAGAATGCCGAAGAAACAGAGAGAAATGCAGAGAATCACGATCCCCGGATGTATCAAAAAGATCGAGGAGCAGACAAACGGCGAAATCGGGAAGGAGGATTTCTTCACAGTTCCGTCGACAACCAAACTGACAAATTTCATCGAGGCATTTACCGGTGAGGACAAGTACAGACTGTCGATACACTTTGCCTGCGGTGCAGGGACATACGTGTTCAGGCAGGATGACGGCAAACTCGTCCCGGTCACAAGATTCATCGATGTGGACGGACTGTTCGATTACCTGCAGGAAAGGGCGGACGACATAAATAATGCAAAGAACAAGAAGATTGCAAGGGCAAAGGCAGGATTGCAGGTCATCTCAAAGATCAACTCGTTCATAGATTACGACAAGGTACCTCCCGAACTGCACATCAGGCGGATGCTCGTCAAGGCACTTATGAGCGGAAACTATGACGGCCTTAAGGATTTCCACAAGAAATCGATCTTCCTGGGCTTCATGCACTTTATGGACCCGTACAACTACGATGTCGACAGGGTTGAGAAGTGTGACATACACTATGCAATGCCGGACGGCAGGGTTGTTCCCTTCTGCGCTTTCAATGTGATTCCGGAGATGTACAGGGACAAAGTGCAGAGGAAATACTCGATACCTGCAAAGGAATACGAGGATAAAACGGGCAAGAAACTCAGGTTCGACAAATTCAGGAGAGACTACACAGAAGAGTACAAGAAACAGATAGCACAGAAGTATTACATTGATGTGCTCGGCAAGGAAAACATTCCGACTGCCCTGCCTGTTATCAGGGCAAAGTAGTCCCTGCCCCGGAACCTCAAACCATTTTTAAAAATCCATTTCCATCTATCTTTTCAATAAATTCAGTTTTTAGGGCGCATAACATTGAAGTGCCGTTGCCTGAGACATTCCTGTATTCCGCTATTCTAATGGCTTTCCTGTGTATCGGCGAATCGAGGACGAATGTTTCGTATTCTCCACCCTCACCGCAGAGATTCACGCCGTATCTGTCATGGATGGCTGCCAGTTCTGTAATCATCCTGTTGTCTATTGTCCGTCCGAGGAATCGCCAGTCAAGTCCCTCCGCACCCGTGGAGACGATAATTGCCTTTATTCCCGAGGCAACGATATCGTTGAGCAGCATAAGCTCGTCTTTCCTCCAGAGAGGCGAAAAGCATCTGACCCCGGTGTCGTGACAGATTTCATCTATTCTGGTATACTGGTAATCTGACTGAATCGCGCCCGTGATTATGCCTTCCGCTCCACTGTCGCAAGCATTCTCTATGAGTTTCCGTAGTGAGGAAAGCTCCCGGTCGGATCGCGCCTTCACCGTCAGGTGCCGTATTCCCATGCATTCCGCAGAAGCGGACGCGAGTCCGATATTGGGTGTGTGAAACATCATCGAAGCAGGATCGGAAGGAATGACCGTCAGCAAAGAATCTATATCGTGTCCCTTCTGCAGCATTATGTACATTGCGTACAGCGAGTCTTTTCCCCCGGAAAACAACGCAGCTAGCTTCATGCCGACGGTACATTTATGCGCTGCAGGTTTAAAAACAATGCATTTATCAATGAGTGAACAAATCAGGTAACAATGTACTGCCCCAGGTGCAACAAGAGCATCCAGGATGACAGACTGGATGAACTGAAAAAATCATTGAAGGAAATCGGCAACGAGCATCTTATGCATGGCAGGTGTCCTGTGTGCGGCACAGAGCTATTGAGCGTGGGCGTAAGGAAAGTGGCGGCCGAAAGCGGCAGCAGGCCGGTATGAATCGGGCTGTGTGATTTCCATGACTATGCTGTATGAGGAATTGAATCTAAAGTCATTTGCAGAGAGGGTGAAGGAAGATCCCGTTGTCTTCCTGCCAGTAGGGGCAACAGAGGAACACGGCAGCCATCTTCCCCTGGGTTCCGACACAATCCAGGCAAGGGAGGTATGCAATCTTGTAGCCCAGAGGGTCAATGGCATAGTACTTCCGGCACTCCCTTACGGTGTTTCAACGTCACTGCGTGATTATCCCGGAACGATTTCGATAAGTTACCAAGCACTCTATGCCGTTGCAAAAGACATATTGAGCGAACTCGTCAGGAACGGGATACGGAAGATCGTTGTCCTCTCGGGGCATGGCGCCCAGACACATATGTCAGCCCTGAGGTCGGCCTGTGAAGAAGTTGCCGAATCAGGCGACACGAAGATTATCCTTCTCTGTGATTATGATATTGCCTACAGACTGAGAGGCAAGCAGGACATTCCTCCCGACGACGGCCATGGCGGCGTAATTGAAACTAGCAGGGTGCTTGCATTCAGGCCCTCCCTTGTATCGGACAGCCGGCCAAAGGGAAAGGACCAGACGCCTGATTTTTTTATCCCCAGGCATAAGAGCAGATACATGACCGAAGGGATAATCGGAGACAGTTCAAAGGCGACAGCCAACCTGGGCAGCCAGATTAACATGTATGTTGTAGAGGAACTCGTAAAGGCCGTCAATGCGGTGATGTAGACGGAATCGTCGCAGATTGAAAAACAGAGGAGAATTGCCGCTGAAACAGCCGTCGGTGAATTTGTAAGGAGCGGAATGGTCGTCGGCCTCGGTACTGGCAGAACCGCAAACTACGCAACAACTGCCATTTCAAAACTTGTTTCGGAAGGCATGGAAATAATCGCCATCCCGACTTCAGATGCCACGGCGGATCTCGCACGCAAACTCGGAATCACGCTGAGCTCACTGGATGAACATGACGACATTGAGGTGACTATTGATGGAGCGGATGAGGTTGACAGATCTCTCAACCTGATAAAGGGAAGAGGCGGTGCACTGGTCAGGGAGAAGATCGTTGCAGCCTCAACCCGGAAGGAGATAATAGTTGTCGATGAACAGAAAATTGTCGACATCCTGGGGCATGGCCAGCCCGTCCCGGTGGAAATACTGAAATTCGGAAGCAGGTGCACATTGAATCATTTATCGGAACTGGGTGCTGATGCAGTGCTCAGGGAATCAGGCCGGGCAGTATATGTAACGGACAACGGAAATTACATCGCAGACTGCAAGTTTGACAGTATAGCCGATCCGCTCAAGCTGGAAAGGGACATTGACAGCATACCGGGAACAGTTGAATGCGGTCTCTTTGTAGGCATTGCGCACGCTGTAGTCGTCGGCTCGGAGAGCGGTGCAAAAATCTTGAGGAGGAACGCTTCCTGAGCGCTCACCTGGAGCTGTAGTCGCGGAGGCTCTTCAGGTTCAATTCAATTTTCTGAATACGCCTGGCCTCTTCGTCTTCTATTTGTTTTATGATGGATTCAAACGGTAATGCGAGTCTGTATGAGTGAACCGGTCTCCCCTTTCCTTCCTTCTTGATATCCCTTTTCACGACCCACTTCCTTCTCCTCAGATCCTGCATTGCTATGGATACTTCGGGCTGCCTGAGGGCAGTGGATGTCTCTATCTCCACAGAGGTGGTTTCGTTTTTCTTTTTCAGGAAAACAAGCGTCTTTGCAATGTTTTTTGCCATTCCGGTGTTAATCAGATACTCAACGAGCATTTCATCCTGCTTTGTAAAACCCCTGCTTGGCATCAGACTCATTCTGATTTAAACAGTCGCGGATATAAATTTCTTTCTATATTCATGTGTATTTATATATTCGGCGGCCCGGACTAAGACAATTGCAGTATCGTGCCATGGGCTGATGGCAGGACAGGACGCAGAGTGCGACTGACAGGCAGCCGATATGAACCGTCCTTGAATCGATAATCATTTTATATGTGGTGAATCTTTGAAATGACAAAGTTAGATGGAGCTGTAACAGTTGAAGATGCCAAAGATCATACAGGCTTATTGCCCTTACTGCAAGGGTCACACGCCTCATGACGTCGAGAGGGTCAGAAAGAGAAAAGCTTCCGAACTCAGGGCAGGCCAGAGAAGGTTCCGGAGAGTCACAAGCGGTTATGGCGGTTTTCCCAGGCCGAAGCCGGAGGGGAGGGAAAAGCCGACCAAGAGGGTGGCGCTGAGATACAGATGCAAGACCTGCAAGAAGGCGTATCCCGTGTCCGGATTCAGGGCAAGAAAATTCGAACTTACGGAGTGAGACAGCAATGCCCGGTAACAGAAAGAGAGCAAGATTCGTTGTCATAAAATGCCCGGACTGCAGTTCCGAGCAGATTGCATTCGAAAGAGCGACCACTGTAGTTACCTGCAGGATATGCGGAAGCACGCTTGCAACGCCTACCGGAGGAACAGCTAATTTTCGCGGAGAGGTTTTGAGGGCCGTGGACGATGCCGTCAGTTCCTGAATATCCGGAAGAAGGCGAGCTGGTAGTCTGCACTGTTCAGAGCGTCAAGAACTTCGGTGCCTTTGTTTCCCTTGACGAATACGGTTCCAGGGAGGGCTTCATCCATGTGAGCGAAATCGCCACCGGCTGGGTGAAGTACATCCGGGATTACGTGAAGGAGGGGCAGAAGACCGTATGCAAGGTCATCGAGGTGGATCGCAGCAAAGGGCATGTGAATCTTAGCCTGAAGCAGGTGAACGACCACCAGAGAAGAGAGAAGATACAGCAGTGGAAGAACGAGAACAAAGCCAGGAAGATACTGGATATACTGGCCGAAAAGCTGGGCAGAGAACCAGCAGCATTCTACCAGGAGACCGGCCTCAAGCTGATCGAAGAATTCGGAACACTGTATGCGGCATATGAGGCTGCCGCAGGCGAAAAGGCTGCCCTGAAGAAGGCCGGTTTCAGCGGTGACTGGGTCGAGCCGTTTGAAAAGATAGCCAAGGAAAACATAACCCCCCCTTCAGTGACAATAGACGGCCTGCTTGAGCTCACGACACAGAAACCCGAAGGTGTTGAGGATATAAAGAGCGCCCTCAAAGAAGCGCTGAACAGCGGTGAAAATTTTGAGGTCACAGTCCAGTACATCGGTGCCCCGAAATACAGGCTGCTCGTTACCGCATCAGACTACAAGAAAGCCGAGGAAGAGATCAGAAAGAGTTCTGAGAAAGCGGTAAAGACAATGACAAAGCTGGGCGGTGCAGCCAAATTCACAAGAAGTCAGTAGATCCCTCAGCTTGCAGGATCATCCGGCAGCGGGAAAAATGCTGGACCGCTTTGACTACAGCTAGATTAAAATAGTTATACCCGGGTTAATAGAAAATGCCCCGGAAATAAGCACGCCCCGATGGGAGAATGAGCTGATCGGTTTGAGAAGCCTGATATTCAAGTGTCCGAAATGCGGTGCATATACAATGTCAGAAAAATGTCCTGTGGACGGTAACGTTACGAGGACCACTATCCCGATGAGATATTCCCCCGGGGACAAGTACGCTGCCTACAGAAGGGCGCTCATTGAGAAGGTAAGCAGAGAAACGGTTGAGAAGGAGGAATGAGTCTTGGACGATATACATTTAAAACTCATTGAAAAGCCTAAATTGAAAAATCCGATTTTCATAGAAGGACTTCCAGGCGTCGGGAACGTTGGAAAGCTGGCGGCAGAGCACCTGATTGACCAGCTCAAGGCAGTTAAATTTGCTGAAATCTTCTCGAAATATTTTCCCCCCCAGGTACTGGTCCATGACGACGGTCTGGTTAAACTGGTTTCAAACGAATTTTACTATGTGACAAGGCCGGACAGTGCCAATGACATTGTTTTCCTTGTAGGCGATTACCAGGGAATTTCTCCCGAAGGACAGTATCTGCTTTCCGACAGGGTTCTCGCATTTATAAGCGAACTCGGTGTCCAGAAAGTATTCACGCTTGGCGGATATGGAGTCGGAAAGATGATAGAGAAACCCAGGGTCCTCGGGGCAGCTACAGATCTCGACCTCGTGGAGGAAATGAGGAATCTTGGCGTCGTTTTCTCCAAGGGGGAGCCCGGAAGCGGCATAGTCGGAGCGAGCGGACTTCTTCTTGGCCTTGGAATTAATTACGGGATGAGGAGTGTCTGCCTTATGGGTGAGACTTCCGGTTATCTTGCGGATCCCAGGGCTGCCGAAGCAGTTCTGAATATACTGGTGAAGGTCGTCGGCGTAAAGATAGACTACGAGGCATTGAGACACAAGGCTCAGCAGATAGACCAGCTCACTGCGAGAATCAGGGATTTCGAAACGCAGCAGGGCCAGGAACCGGGAACAGAGCGGAAGGAAGATCTGGGCTACATCGGCTGAGCATCAGAGAACCATCGAAGCATCGAGGGCGAATAAAAAAATAAAGAGGGTTCTGAACTGTAATCTGAGTCCCTCAGAGCGCATCCCATCCATCAGGGCTCAAACTTCCCTCCTTTGGGTTCCCTTTCTCACTTGTTGAGAAATTTTCTTTCAAACTCCTCAAGTTCAGCAAGTGTCCTGTCAGCTTCGGATAGTTTCTTCAGCTTATCCATTACAGTCTCTACACGCTGATATATCAGGTCTCTGACCGCACTCCTGATGGCTTCAGAACGGGACGGAAAGTCGTCTACCTTGACCAGGAAGTCAAGCGCCTGAAGATAGCGGGGCGGCAACCTTATTGTTACTTTCTCAAGATCCTGTTCGTCCACTACAATCACTCGCAGGTCTATTAGACCTCTTATGTCAGACAAATACGAAAGGCATATTTAATATTTCACTTGCAAAAGGCTTTGTGAAAAAACTCTCATTTGTGGAATACGCTCAGTGCGATGAATTTGCCCGGGTTGATGTGAAATGAGTCTTTCCGGGGAATGCCTCTTTCATCGTGCGGCCACTGCATGCTTCACCTCCTAAGTTTCCAGCGGTTAAATGTTTCTCCCCACCGCGATGTCCACTCCGCTTCTTATGGCACCAGACAGATGCTGCTGTTTCAGCAAAGCAGCAGAAGCGTGATACGCCTCTACACCATGCTGAAATCTTTTGAGAGCAGCAGCATGTATTGGCAGGAGTAACCTGTCGGGAGACAGCCGGCGTTCCACAATCCACTGACACGCAATCTCCGCGGTTACCCGTGTTCCTTCCTCGGACCGATATTGCCTCTCTGTCTTGAACGCAGACAGCGGTCACGTCGATATGAAACGGAAACCATCAGATATCACTGCATTCCGGTGTTATGGAGTGTGTGGCTGAATTTTGCCGGCATGAGTGATTTCAGCAAATTGTTCAGGCATATTTTGCCGTCCCGCTGTCTCCCAAATGAGTCTGGCAGAAATTCCGCGTTCCCAAGGTGTGCAGAGAGTTCTTTCGCTACATTTCAACTGAAAAGCCGCTTTGTTACACAATAAATAATTAATATTAATTGCAATTCCTTCTGACCCGACTTAGCTTAGACTGGAAGAGCGGCTGACTGTAGTTGTGTTGTCGGCAAGTCCGATTTTAGCCGCTGATATCAGCAGGTCCCCGGTTCAAATCCGGGAGTCGGGACTTTATGCTCACGATGGCTGTCGCTATTGGCATATGCAGACGTTTCCGGCCCGAGTTTAAGCGCGAGTTTAAGCGCATTTGATGTCTGCCTGTTTCGGTCTGTGGCAGTGTTGCAGGATGATGAATAAGTCATGGAAGGGCATTTGTAAAAACATCAATCAGATTTTTATTAGATGAGCTCATTTGAAACTGCGGTGATAACTTTTCACGCAGTGTGTGCCGGACATGCTTACGCCAAAGCACGAGTCGATAGCACGCACAGGAATGTAAAGCCACCGTTCAACTCCATGTACAGGCTGCAGTTCACCCCGGAATTCGGATTCGCAGATGCCGCGATTCTTGTGGATTATTTCTCAGGATTGGGAATCTCCGCAATTTACGCTTCACCGATTTTTGAGTCAAGGAGATTGAGCAGTCATGGCTATGATGTAACCAATCACAGCAGGGTAAGAGAAGAGCTAGGCGGAGAACGTTCATTGCGCAGACTCATTGATGCGCTGCAAGACAATGGGATAGTCTGGGTTCAGGACATCGTTCCGAACCATATGGCTTTCGATCCTGCAAACGAGATTCTTACCGATGTCCTGATCCATGGCAGAAAGTCCGTGTATCGGAATTTCTTTGACATTGAGTGGAATCATCCGAATGCTGTCATTCGCGACAAGCTCATCGCTCCTTTTTTCAACCGCTCAGTGGACGATTTGATCAGGCACAGGCAGGTGAAGTTGTGTGCATCCTATCCCATGCTCGTTGATATCGGAGGATTCAAACTGCCCGCCTCCTCTCTGACATATTCAATAGTTACAGGAGCAATGAAAGGCTACAACATCCCTGCTCTCTGCAGTATTCCTCTGGATGAGCTTTCTTCAGAAACTGGCGTGTCTGTCAGCTTAATTTCGAGTCTGATTCCGGGAGGCATGGAATACGCTGCTTTTGAAAATGCCGTCAAGAAAATAAATTCAGACGTTAATGCCATAAGACGTCTGATGCAGCTGCAGAATTTTGTGCCACGTCACTGGCAAAGTTCGAGAAGCGAAATCAATTACAGACGTTTCTTTGCTGTCAACGACCTGATATGCTGCCGCATAGAGGATGAGGAGAATTTCGCCACCGTAAACAGCCGGCTGGCCGAACTGTGCAGGGACGGATTGTTCGCCGGCACAAGGGTGGACCATATCGACGGAATATCCGAACCTGCCGAATACCTCGGAAGACTCAGGAAGGCTACCGGTAACAGGTACATCGTGGTGGAAAAGATCCTTTCAGGCAATGAAGTGCTGCCGCATGACTGGAACGCAGAGGGAACTACCGGATATGATTTCCTGAACTGGTCAAACCTGCTTTTGCACAAAAGCGACGGTGTTCGCAGGATTCGCAAATTCTACCGTTATCTGACTAAATCGCGGCCGGGCGGAGACGAGGAGACTGTGTCGCTGAAGAAGGAAATAATGGCGAGGTATTTTCAGGGTGATATAGAAGTAATTTCAGCCAGAATGCTGTCTCAGGCCAGGGCTGCAGGTATTTCTGATTACCCTACAGGCACGGAAATGGGGGAGGCTGTTGTGGAAATGCTTGCCAGAATACCGGTATACCGGACGTACGTTGCTCTTTCTTCCGCCGAGGATGTTAATGAAAACGGGAAGTCACGCATGAACGTGGCAATCAGGGCTGCCGCCAGGCACCGCCCCTGTCTCTTGCCTGCACTTAGCTGCATTGAACGGGTGCTGCAGAAGTCCCCCCTGGACAGTGGCTGCCTCTCGGCCGTAAGCCGTCTCCAGCAATTTATGCCGGCAGTTTATGCAAAGGGCATCGAGGACACTCTTTTTTACAGGGAGATTGCTCTTCTTTCCGTCAATGCCATTGGTCACTCGCCTGATGGAGATGCAATGACCGTAAGCGCATTTCATGAAAAGGTGCTCAGGCGCTTTCGCGAATCCCCTTATTCGATAAACGCAACCTCCACGCACGATACAAAAATCGGAGAGGACCTCAGGATGAGGATCAGCGTGCTCTCCGAACTGCCGGACCTCTGGATAAGGAATGTAATAAAATGGTCTGCCCGGAATAGAAAGTTCAGAAGGAAGGCGAACGGAGCGATCGCACCGGATAGAAATGACGAGTACCGGATATATCAGGCAATAGCAGGCTCCTTTCCGTTCACGAAAAATGAACGCAGGCAGTACAGCAGGAGACTTTCAGCCTATCTTGTGAAGGCAATGAGGGAAGCATCGGTCAATACTTCATGGGATTCGCCATGTCCCGCTTATGAGAAGGCGTGCATTGAATTTGCCCGTCGTGCTCTGAAGGAGTTTGATGCAGATCGCAGCAACGGAGTCTCCGGCTTTCATGAAAGGATAGCTTTCAGGGGTTATCTCAAATCGCTGTCCCTCGCTGTTCTAAAGCTAACCTGTCCGGGTATACCGGACATCTACCGCGGAAGTGAATCTTGGAATTTCAGTTTCGTCGATCCCGACAACAGGAGGCCCGCTGATTTCAGAACCCTCCGCAGGCACATGTCACGCTACAGAAAGCTCGTCGACTCGGGAAAACAGCCATCGTGTTCACGCTCCGATTTTACGAGCGGTTTTATCAAATTTTACACTACTGCCCGTCTGCTCTCTCTGAGGAAGAACAATCAGGACTTGTTCGTCGAGGGCGAATACATGCCGGTGAAGCTCACACGTAATAACGACAGTTTCATTTCGTTCTGCAGGCGAACCGGGAAAAAATGGATCGCCGTATGTTTGCCTCTCTTTTCATATGATTTGGAATTCACGGGAGCGCCCAGGTTTCTGCCGGGCCACATGAAGAAATGCAGCCTAATTCTTCCTGAAAACCATCCTTCATCTGTAATCAGCATATTTGGAGACGGAACGGAGATCACGATAAACCGGGGAACCGAAGACACCGTGGATATTGCAGACATGTTCCGCAGTTTCCCCGTTGCAGTGTTAGCCAGTGAAGAAGTGGAGGGTCTGGTCAATGACTGAATACAATTTTTCAATGGGACCGCAAGCTACTGCGGAAAGAACTGTCTTCAGAACGTGGGCTCCGTTCAGAAGCAGTGTGTTCCTGATTCTGGGCGACGGAAAAAAATTCGAAATGCACGCACTGGACGACGGTTTCTGGGAGTACGCGCTGGAGGGGAAGCACTTCGGAGCGAGATACGCATATGTGCTGGATGGGGATGGTCCGTTTCCTGATCCATCTTCGAGATACCAGCCAGACGGTGTCCTTGGTTTCTCCCAGGTGGTTGACACCGGTTCACTGAAGGCGGAATTCAGATCGCCAGGTTTGGATCTGGGGGAAATGGTTATTGAGGAAATACATGTCGGCACATTCACCGGTGAAGGCACATTCAGATCTGCCGAAGAGAAGATACCTCATCTTGTGGACATGGGTATCAACGCAGTCGAACTTATGCCGGTCGCCCAGTTCTACGGCAGTAGAAACTGGGGATACGACGGTGTCTATCTCTACGCCCCCCAGAACAGCTACGGGAGGCCGGAGGATCTTGTGCATCTGGTGTCTGAGATGCACAAATCCGGCATATCTGTAATACTGGATGTCGTGTACAACCATCTGGGTCCTGTCGGAAACTACTTTTCAAAGTTCGGGCCGTTCTACAGTGAAAGGTACACCACACCCTGGGGCAGGGCCATAAATTACGACGGTCCGTACTCGGATCCTGTCAGAAATTTCATGCTTGAAAACGCATCCTACTGGCTTACACATTATTGTTTTGACGGTCTGCGTCTCGATGCAATTCATGGTATAATCGACAACTCGCCGAAACACATACTTGCGGAATTGTCTGAGAAAGTGGAGAAGATTTCAATTGCGACAGGCAGACGCCTGCTGCTGATCGCCGAAAGCGACCTGAATGATCCGCGCGTCGTAAACGATATAAAACACTGCGGTTACGGACTGACGGCGCAGTGGAACGACGATTATCACCACTCCATACACACCATGCTGACCGGTGAGCACCTGGGCTATTACGGGGACTACACGGGCGCGCATATGGTCTTAAGAGCACTTCGCAATGGTTATGTCTATACGGGCCAGTATTCCCGTTATCTGCACAGGCTTAGGGGATCTGAATGGGGGAATCGTTCATTTTCCAGGCTGATAGTCTTTTCTCAGAACCATGATCAGGTAGGAAACAGGGCGTTTGGCGAACGTCTTTCGTCGCTTGTGGATGAAGAGAGGCTGAAGACAGCGGCAGGACTTGTGCTGCTCTCCCCGTTCACGCCGATGCTGTTCATGGGGGAGGAATACGGTGAGACGGCGCCGTTCCTGTTTTTCGTCGATACAGATGACGCTGCCTTTGCAGCTGCGATCAGGGAGGGCAGAAGAATGGAATTCAGCAGGTTTGGCTGGGAGCAGACGCCTGATCCGAATGCCTTATCCACGTTTGAGGCATCAAAGCTAAAATGGAATACTGGCGGGGATGCAAATCTTCGAATAATGCAGCATTACAGGGCGCTCATAGATATACGCAGGAAGTTCATCATCGGGCACACAGAGAATGTCAAATCCTCCCTTTCTGACGAGGGCATGCTCGAAATAACCTATTCAAGCGGTCTGAAAGTGCTGGTCAATACGGGCAGCAGGGAAACTAAGGTTCATGGAGGGTTCAGAAGGATGCTTCTGGATTCCGGCCGTAACGCATTCGGCGGCCTGAATGCGGAAGAAAACTATGATATGTTTTCCCTGAAGCCGTTCTCACTTGCAGCGCTTCTTCTCTAGCTTCTCCTTCCGCGCAGTACGGCTGCTCCCCCTTCCCTGATGGTGATCTTCTTCCAGTCCATGGGGATGGGATACCTCCCGGCGTTGTTCTTTTCGCTGTCGATGAGTATCTCCTGTGAAAACCAGTCGGCGGGAACATTGAATTCAACCGGCTTCCTTTCTGGATTGAAGAGTATGAAAAGATCATCCTCCGACACTTCCTCGCCTTCGTAGCCTATGTCCTCAATCCCTTTTCCGGATAGCAGTACACCGATTGCCGCCCTTCCCGAATTCCAGTCCTCCGTTCTCATCTCCGTTCCGTCAGGTCTTATCCATGTCACATCCTTGATGTTTGTGCCCGGCATGAGTTCCCCACGCAGGAAATTTCTCCTCCTGAGCACATGGTAATGAAGCCTGATTTTAATCATCCTTTTAGTAAATTCAAGCAGTGCGGCCTTCTCCCTGTCCAGATTCCAGTCATACCAGCTTATTTCGTTATCCTGGCAGTAGGCGTTGTTGTTTCCCCTCTGTGTCCTTCCTATTTCGTCCCCCCCGAGCAGCATCGGCGCTCCCTGAGAAGTGAAAAGCGTGATCAGGAAGCTCCTTATCCGCCTCTGCCGCTGTTCGTTTATGACCGGGTCGTCAGATGAGCCTTCGACCCCGAAATTCTCGCTTATGTTGTCGTCCATGCCGTCTCTGTTTCCCTCCTGATTGGCTTCGTTGTGCTTGACGGAATAGCTTACGAGATCATTCAGTGTGAAGCCGTCGTGCGAGGTGATGTAGTTGATGCTTGCATGAGGCGTCCTGCCGTTGTCCTTGTAAAGATCCGGAGATCCGGATAGCCTTGTTGCAAACTCCCCGAGGTTGTTTCGGTCATGTTTCCAGTAGTGCCTGACTGCATCCCTGTATTTGCCGTTCCATTCGGCCCACAGTATGGGGAAGTTTCCTACCTGGTATCCTCCGGGACCGACATCCCACGGTTCGGCTATCAGTTTCACCTGCGAGACAACAGGATCCTGGTGGATGACATCAAAGAACGAAGACAGCCTGTCGACTTCGTAAAACTCCCGGGCAAGCGTAGACGCGAGATCGAATCTGAAACCGTCGACCTGCATTTCTGTCACCCAGTACCTCAGGCTGTCCATAATGAGCTGCAGAACCTGCGGGTGGCTGGCATTCAGGCTGTTTCCCGTGCCTGTGAAGTCTATGTAGTATCTCGGATTGTCCGGATTCAGCCTGTAGTAAGTGGGATTGTCTATGCCTCTGAAGCTGAGCGTCGGTCCCAGATGGTTGCCCTCGGCGGTGTGATTGTAGACGACATCGAGTATCACCTCGATGTTGTTTTCATGCAGGGTCCTCACCATTTCCTTGAACTCTGTTATCTGGGCTGCTGCTTCAGTTCCGGAAGCGTACCTGATGTCAGGCGCAAAGAATCCGATGGTGCTGTACCCCCAGTAGTTCACCAGTCCACTGTCCACAAGATGCTTTGAATCAACCTTGTGGTGCACCGGCATCAGTTCAATCGCCGAAATGCCGAGGTCTCTGAAATAAGCTATCATCTGGGGGGAAGAAATGCCTCTGTATGTTCCTCTCAGGCTTCTGTCAAGATCCGTTCTCCGGAACGTCAGGCCCTTTGTGTGCGTTTCGTATATCACTGTACGGTTCCACGGCAGAGACGGTTTCTCCGTACCCTTCCAGTCAAAATCATCGCGGCAGACAATGCATTTCGGGATGAATGACGCGTCATCGCTGGCGTTGAAGGTAAGATCTTCTTCCTTCGCGCCCATCTGGTATCCGAATATGTCGTTATTCCAGTTTATGACGCCGGTAAGCGCCTTCGCGTACGGGTCTATCAGCAGCTTGTTCCTGTTGAATCGAAGCCCGGCTTCGGGCCTGAAGGGTCCTTCAACCCTGTAGCCGTAGAGATCACCGGCACTGATTCCGGGCACATAGACATGCCAGACGTAACCGTCAACAGCCTTCAGCTCTATGGATTCCTTCGGAGAGGATGCATCGTGCCTGTCGAACAGTTCGAGCGTAACTCCCGTTGCATGTTCCGAATAAACGGCAAAGTTGGCGCCATGTTCGTCAAGCGTCACGCCCTGAGGATATGGCCTCCCTTTCCCAGCCCTGACCATGCTGATTCTCCACCTATTCGATCAGAATCTGTATTTAACAGTTCCCTGTTCCGGCTTCGGCATTCGATAATATTGCGTTCAGCGGTATGCCGGCCCAACCGGGCCTGTTGTTAAGTTCGTAGCTGAGCTCATAGTATGCTTTCTCCAGCATGAAGAAGCCGATTGCCCGGGCAGCCTCACTCCCGGTGTCCGGCAGATATTCGCATACGGGAGAATAATTCTTCCAGTAGGCATCGATGAAAATCTTCTGGCAGAGGAGCGACATCTCAGCCACTGCCGACGCATCCTTTCCTTCTGCCATCGCTGCATACGAGAAGGCGTAATCTATGGACCTCAGCATTCCGCTTACGTCCCTGAGGGCGCAGTGTCTTTTCCTCCTTTCCTCGAGACTCCTCATCGGCTCGCCTTCAAAATCTATCACAATGAAGCTCTTTCCTGATTTCAGGACCTGTCCGAGGTGATAATCCCCATGTATCCTTATCTTGTATTTCCGTCCCTTCAACAGGGAGGCAATCGCATCTCTCATGTCACCGGCCCGACGACTCCCCTCTGCGTATAAGGCGGCTACCTTCCCCGCAAGAATGCTGGTCTCCCCGTCAGGAAGCGGCATCGCAGCCCTGAGTGTTGCAAGCGCATCCGCCCTGACGGACTCAAACTCGCTCATCCAGAGGCCGATATCCTGCTCCGTTATCGGCTCGGGCTCAAAATCGGCCTTTCCCGTACCGGCTGAGAGGGTGTTATGGAGGTCGGATGTTACTGCGGCGAGTTCTTCAACGGCGCCTGCCATCTCCGAATCAGGCGTGCTGGCCCCTTCGCCAACAAGCGAAGCGATTCTGGAGGTGAGGTATGACCAGCAGTCGCCCTCGTTTTCAACAAACTCCGAAAGGCAGCCCAGCGAGTACTCACCGCCGCCGACGTATCGGCAGTAAACCAGCGGTGCGGGAACGATTTTCCTCTTCGACCTCTCCGCAACAAACCGCGGCACCTCGAAATCAGGGTTGACGCCACTGTTCAGCTTCCTGAAGCTCTTGTAGACAGCCCTCCTTCCGATGAGGAATGAGGAATTGCTCTGCTCTCTCCCCATCGGATTTATTTCGTCGTTAAGATCGATATTAAGCTGTTCAAATTCGGGAGTTGTCTCGAATTCAACTCTTCCGGAAATGAAACCGATCCTGCCGCTGTGTTTTGCCGCTTCGAGCCAACTTCTTATGTAACCGGCATGGCCCAGTGCGTCCCCCACGCTGTATTTTTTGCCTTCCTTCGAGAAAGTCAGCCAGGAGTTATTTTCATTTTCACTGTTTTCGCTTATGGCGATGGGCACGTGGTACAGTTCAGTGCCGCCGTCGCTGAACGTGAATCTCAGTATTGCGGGAATGAAGAGGTTGTCGCCGGGCATTCCAAAGGCGCAATCGTAGAAATCAACATTTTCCAGCTGCCTGGTCTTGCTTCCAAACCATCTTTCCCTTGTAATTGCTTTCTGCAGCTGCTGGAGCTGTTCCCTGTCCAGGATATCCGTGCAGCGCAGGGTCACTGCTGACCATCCCTGTCTTCTTTTTTGAGGCTGAGCCAGAAGAAGGATCTGGGATGGAGTGTAAAGAAATAAGGCAATTCGCCGATTGCAGGGAACGGCACATCTGTTATGATTTCGACAGGGGTGTAGCCGCTGTATTCCTTCAGTGAAAGCTCCAGGAATGTCGGCTTCCTTGAAATGTTGAATATGCAGAGTATCTTTTCCTCTTCGTACTTTCTCAGATAGGCGAGGACATGGCGGTTGCCATTCTCAAGAAACTGAATCTCTCCCCTGCCGAACGCCTTCGAGTACTTCTGCCTCACGCGTATGATCTTCCTGACCCAGTGCAGGAGGGAGGTATTCAGCCTGCTCTCAGACTCCACGTTCACGCTCTCGTAATGGTAGTTGGGGTTTGTTATCGGAGGGGAAAAGAGCTGTTCCGTATCGGCCCTTGAAAAACCGGCATTCCTGTCGTATGACCATTGCATCGGTGTCCGGACGCCGTTCCTGTCTCCCAGGAAGATGTTGTCGCCCATTCCTATTTCGTCACCGTAGTACAGTATCGGTGAGCCGGGCAGTGAAAAGATCAGCGCATGCAGCAGCTCAAGCGTTGCCCTGTCGTTGTCGACAAGCGGCGCAAGCCTCCTCCTTATGCCGAGGTTTAGACGCATCTTCGGATGCCGTGCATATTCTGAATACATAACGTCCCTTTCTTCGTCAGTGACCATTTCGAGCGTAAGTTCGTCATGGTTTCTCAGGAATATGCCCCAGTCGCACTTTTCAGGAATGGGAAGCGTCTGCTTCACTATGTTTACAATGGGGAAATAATCCTCCTTTGCCAGCGCAATGAATATCCTGGGCATAAGAGGGAAGTTGAATGCCATGTGGCATTCATCCATGTCGCCAAAATACTGCTTTGCCTCGGTGGGCCACTGGTTTGCCTCTGCAAGCAGTATCCTGCCGGGATAATCTGTGTCAATCATCCTGCGTATCTCCTTCAGGTATGCATGCGTCTCGGGCAGATTTTCGCAGTTTGTCCCTTCACGTTCGAAGAGATAGGGTACTGCGTCGCACCTGAAGCCGTCAAGTCCCCTGTCGAGCCAGAAGCGCATAACCTTCTTGATTTCCTCCCTGACCTCGGGGTTGTCGTAGTTGAGGTCCGGCTGATGGCTGTAAAATCTGTGCCAGTAATACTGTTTTGTCCTGGGTTCCCATGCCCAGTTTGATGTTTCGGTATCGACGAATATTATCCTCACGCCTTTGTATCTGGTGTCGGTGTCGCTCCATACAAACCAGTTCCTCTTCGGGCCGTGAATGTCCGAAATCGCCTCCCTGAACCACGGATTCTGGTCCGAACAGTGGTTAAGAACAAGGTCAGCTATTATCCTGATGCCCTTTGAGTGCGCATCGCCTACAAGCCTGTCAAAATCCTGAAGCGTTCCGTACTCCGGCTGTATCGAATAGTAGTCGGAGATGTCGTAGCCGTCGTCCTTCATAGGCGATTTGTAGAACGGGAGGAGCCAGATGCAGCTGACTCCTAGTTCGGCAAGGTAATCAAGCTTAAGCCTTAGCCCGTTGATGTCCCCTATGCCGTCGTTGTTGGAATCGAAAAAAGACTTGATGTGCAGCTCGTAGAAAACGGCATCCCTGTACCAGAGCGGATTGCTGTCGATAACCATCAAATCCCCACCTTCAGGATGTGTCCCGGCCTGATGCCCGGGACAAGTTCAACGTAGTTCGCGCCCTCGTTCCATTCGTACCTTTCGCCTGTAATCGCATCAGTGACATAGAATTTTCCTGTTCCCTTAATACCGAGTTTTTCCCATGGTATGTTCACAAATGCCGCCTGTCTTTCAAACGGGTTGACGTTCACTATAACCAGCAGTATATTTTTCCTGTCCTCAGATATCCTTGAATAGCAGACAAGATTCGGATTCTCCATCCTGTGAAATTCAATATTGCCGAGTTCCTGAAGGGCAGGGTTCTCCCTTCTTATCCTGTTCAGCGTAGAAATGAACTCTCTTATGTTTCCCGGTGCGTCGGCATTCCTGTTCTTCAGCTCATATTTTTCGGAATCCATGTATTCCTCCCTTCCCTCCAGCGCACTGTTTTCGCACAGCTCGAATCCGCTGTATATCCCCCACAGCGGTGAAAGCGTTGATGCAAGCAGCGCCCTGGACATGAAAGCAGGCTTTCCACCGTTCTGAAGGACAAAAGGCAGTATGTCAGGGGTATTTGTGAACAGCATAGGTCTGAAGAACCTGGATTTATCGCTGTTTGACAGCTCGCTGAAATAATCCTCTATCTCCCAGTTGAAGTTCTTCCATGTGAAGTATGTATACGACATGGTGAAGCCTATCTTCGAAAGTTCGTACATCACATCAGGACGCGTGAAAGCCTCGGCCAGGAAAATCACGTCCGGCCTGTTCTTCCTGATTTCGCCGATGACCCACCTCCAGAAGGGAAAAGGCTTCGTGTGGGGATTGTCCACTCTGAATATCCTTATTCCGGCTTCAATCCAGAAGGTGAAAATGCTCTTAAGCTCCTGCCATAGCCCCTCCCTGTCGCGGGTGTCGAAATTCAGGGGGTATATGTCGTAATATTTCTTGGGCGGGTTTTCAGCGTACCGGATGGTCCCGTCCGGCCTTCTGTAGAACCATTCCGGATGCTCTGTGACATAGGGATGGTCCGGAGAGCACTGAAACGCAATATCCATCGCTATCTCCATCCCCTTCGATTCAGCGGTCTTTATGAGGTGCCTGAAATCGGCCATTGTGCCCAGGAGCGGATTAATTGACTTGTGCCCCCCCTCGGGGCTCCCGATCGCCCATGGGCTGCCTGGATCAGAAACTTCCGCAGCCGTCGAGCCGTTTTTCCCTCTCCTGCTGGTCCTTCCGATGGGATGAATCGGCGTTATATATACGACATCGAAGCCCATGGACTTCACATAATCAAGCGATTTTTCGCAGTCGACGAATGTGCCGTGCCTGCCCGGTATGCCCGACTGGGATCTTGGAAAGAGTTCATACCATGATGAGAAAACAGCCCTTTCCCTGTCAACGATTATTTCAATTTCAGGCTCAAACCTTGCGGCTTCGCTCCTCAGCTGGTATCTGCGCACAAGCGCAAGGGTCGATTCATCCGTCGCAAGGCGTACCGCATCCTCTGCCGGCAGGGTGCTCAGATCCGCAATGATGGTCCTGAATTTGTCCCTGTCTCCCTTTGCCCTCGACGATATGTCGCCGAGCAGCTTTATCCCGTCCTTCAGATCAGCGGATACATCCTCTCCGGAGGACAGCCATTTGGACAAATCCCTGGCCCATGTGGCGTATCTGTCCACCCACGCCTGGACAGTGAAGCGATACACGTCATTCCTGGCAGGCGTAAAAGCCGCTTCCCAGAGATCCTCTCCGGAACCCTGCATGGGAACGGAACTCCAGTTTCTGCTGCTGTCCCGGTATATGACTTCGGCCGAAAGAATCTCCGTCCCATGCCTGAATATTTTTGCTTTCACTTTCACAGGCAGACCAACCCTGCTTTTTGACGGATAGCTTCCGCAGTCGACGCGCGGCTCAATGTCTGTAATGACAATGGAGTTTTCCTGCTTTGGCATGCTTACTTCCCCTCGTACCTGAACACCTCTGCGGCCAGCGGCGGAAGGACGATCCTGAGCGACTGACGGTGCCCATGCATGGGAACTTCCTCGCTGCCTGTGCCTCCATAATTGCCCATTCCGCTGCCTCCGTATTCGGCTGCATCAGAATTCAGCAGCTCGGTGTAATGCCCTTTCCACGGAACACCTATCCTGTAGTCATACCGGGGCACGGGTGTCATATTGTAAATGAAAATAAGACTGTTTTTCCTGTCTTTCGAGTGCCTGATGAATGAAATCACGCTGTTGTCGGAATCGCTGAAATCGATCCACTGAAATCCTGAGGAATTGCAGTCGAGTTCAAAAAGCTGTCTCGACGATCTGTACATCCTGTTGAGGTCGCTGACAAAGACGGAAAGTTTTCGGTGCATGTCGAAACCAAGGAGGGCCCAGTCGAGCTGGACATTTTCATTCCATTCAAGCCACTGCCCGAACTCATTTGCCATGAAGAGCAGTTTTTTGCCGGGGCTTCCGAACATATAGGCATAGCACAACCTCAGATTTGCAAACTTCTGCCAGTAGTCTCCGGGCATCTTGCCTATCATCGATCCCTTGCCGTGGACAACCTCGTCGTGGGAAAGCGGGAGTATAAAACTCTCGCTGAATGCATACCAGACAGAGAACGTGAGATTCCTCTGATGGTATTTCCTGTGAACAGCATCCTTTGAAAAATATTCCAGCGTATCGTGCATCCAGCCCATGTTCCACTTAAAGTCAAAGCCAAGTCCGCCGTACGCGGTGTTTCCCGTAACGCCGCCCCAGGCGGTCGACTCCTCAGCTATGACCATCACTCCCGGAAAACGTTCGTGCATCGTGCCGTTGAGCGTTCGGATGAAGTCTATCGCCTCCAGATTTTCCCTTCCCCCGTACTTGTTTGGCAGCCACTCCCCCTCCTTTCTGGAATAATCAAGATAGAGCATTGATGAAACAGCATCTATCCTCAACCCGTCCACATGATATTTGTCTGCCCAGTAGAGCGCATTTGATATGAGATAGTTCCGTACCTCGTTCCTTCCATAATTGAATATATTTGTGCCCCAGTCAGGATGCTTTCCCTTCCTCGGATCCATATGGTCGTAGAGATGTGTCCCGTCGTACATCGAAAGGCCGTACTCGTCATCCGGGAAATGGGCAGGAACCCAGTCGAGAATCACACCGATGTCGTTGAGATGACATTCGTTGACAAACCACATCAGGTCGCCGGGTCCGCCGTACCTTGAGGTTGGGGCATAATAGTTTATGACCTGGTACCCCCAGGACGCATCCAGCGGATGCTCCATGACCGGAAGCAATTCTATGTGGGTGAAGCCAAGAGCTTTCACATACGCTATCATTTCCTTTCCTATTTCCCTGTATTTGAAAAAATTGTCTCCGGCAGGCTTTTTCCACGATCCGAAATGTATTTCATATATGGAAACGGCTTCCTCCCTCCGATTCCCTCCCTTTCTCCTGCCAATCCAGTCGTGGTCTGACCAGCCGAACGAAAGATCGGCGACAATGGCGGCGGTCCTCGGTCTCATTTCCGTCTGGAACGCGTAAGGATCTGTTCGAATCCTTACATTGCCGTCGGCGCTGGATCTGATTGCAAATTTATACAGTTCGCCGGCACCGATATCAGGCACGAACAATTCCCAAATCCCGGAGTCGGCGACGTTCTGCATGGGGTGCATTCCTTCTGTCCAGTGGTTGAAATTGCCGACGACCGAAACAGCCTTTGCGTTTGGTGCCCACACGACGAATCTCACGCCGCCGATACCGCCGGCATTCAGAGGATGCGCCCCGAACGAGTTGTACGACTCCAGCAATTCTCCTTTCCTGAAGAGATATATGTCGAAATCCGACAGTTGCGGCCTGAAGCTGTATGGATCGTGTCTCCTTTCCACATAACCGCTGGCATCCCTGTAACAGACCAGGTAGTTCTGCGGCAGACTGCCGCTGTCAATTGTCGCAGAATATATTCCTGTATCTTCTAGCCGAGTCAGTCTGGTGACTATTCTCCCTTCGTTGTCTTCCACCCACGCCTCCGTTGATGTCGGCAGGTAGCATCTGATCTCACTTAAAGAAGTGCTGATCTCATGCATGCCGAGAATATCAAACGGTTTTTCGTTTGTGAACTCCACCACTCCTTTCAATGAAACATCCTTCAAGCGCATCACTCAACTTTTCGCATGTGCCCGATGTCCAAATCCGCCCGGGGTGTTGCGTGTCGGGCACAACCGGTATGAAACCGGAATTCGCCTTTTCTGTCTGATCCCGAATTTGAATAAATCGCATGTGATTTAAACCTGACTGAATGCATTTGATTCCTGATATCGGTGCGGGCAGCGCTATCCGGCGCTTCATGGGTACGTGGCGGTGAAGTCAGTCGCTCACGGTTGCATCTACCTTGCCGATGCCACCTCGTATGCGGTCTGCAGCCTGGCTCATTTCACCGTCCGTCATCCTGTTTCGCCTTACTCTGAAATCCAGCCCGTCGTTATGATTCCTTGGTATCACATGGCAGTGAACATGAAATATCACCTGTCCAGCGTCTGCTCCTTCGTTGACGAAATAGTTGACGCCGCTGTAATTCATTGCATAGAATGAACTGCCGATCTTCCTGCAGAGGTTGAACATTTCCGATGTCAGGCGCTCGTCAAGGTCCACGAGCGTCGGAACATGCTTCCTCGGCATGACCAGCGTATGCCCCGCGGTGATGGGGAATTTGTCCAGACAAGCAAATATGTTGTCGTCTTCATAGACGCGGTATCCTGGCGCCTTCCCGTCAATTATCTGGCAGAAGACACAGCTCTCTCTTCCGCTGTTCTGGTTCATGGCTGTCCTGACATAACGGCGGGGTTAATTATTTTCTCTTTCCGGGATATCGAAATTCTTTGCTGAAAAAAGCAATTGCGACAATAAAGGCAATAAGTCTCCTCTCTTTCAGTCAGTACGATGAAGGTCGGTGTCGTTGCGGTTCAGGGAGACGTCAGTGAACACATAAGTGCATCGGAAAAGGCGATGCGTGAACTCGGAATCAGCGGAAGTGCGGCAAACGTCAGGAAGATCGAGGATATGACCGATGTCGACAGGCTGATCATACCGGGCGGTGAGAGCACCACAATTTCAAAACTTCTCCAGAAGTCAGGCCTATTCCGCATCATCGTAAAAAGTGCGCAGGAGGGAATGCCTGTTATGGGAACATGCGCGGGATGCATACTGCTTGCAAAGAAGGGGGATGAACAGGTGGAAAAGACAGAGACCAGACTTCTCGGCCTCATGGACATGAAGGTCGACAGAAACTTCTACGGCAGACAGAGGGAGTCGTTCGAGGCAGTGCTCAAAATAGACGGTGTTTCCGATCAATTCAGGGGTGTATTTATCAGGGCACCTGCTATTGTGGAAGTCTGGGGAAAATGCCGCAAACTGTCATCACTGGAGGGGAGTATCGTCATGGCCAGGGAGGACAATCTCCTGGGTCTTGCCTTCCACCCGGAACTTTCCGGTTCGACGGATGTTCACAGGGCATTTCTGGCAATCTGAGGAGCGACTGCCTCAACGCTGCCCGAAACGACGCTGTTCATTGTCTTTTGATGACCGATCGGATTATGCTGCCCAGTGTCTCCAGTCCGTTTTCGCTTTCCACCACGGTACCTGTCACAACAACATCCGCTCCTGCGCCTGCAACCTCCGATGCGGCAGCCGAGTTCCTTATCCCCCCGCCGACAACAAGCGGTATGGCGATTTCCCTTTTCACCGCTTCAATCATCCGTGCAGGAACGTGTACGGGGGCTCCACTCCCGGCCTCCAGATAGACAAGTTTCATGCCGAAATACTCGGCCGCAAGGGCGTAGCCGACTGCCCTGCCTATGTCCTTCCTCTGGACGGGATCGGCATGTCCCACCTCCCCGACCTTCATTCCCGGCTCGATTATTATGTAACCCATGCCAATCGGCTCGATGCCGTATTTCTTCGTTAGGAGTGCGCCGGCAGCCTGCTCTCCGGTTATGTGGCGGGGCAGCATCGAATTCATCATCGAAAGGAAGTACAGTGCATCCAGCAGAGGACTCAGTCCGCTGACTCCGGAGGGGAAACCGATCAGCGGAATGCTTACTCTTGCCTTGATACACCTGAGCGTTTCGTCCAGTCCATGTCTCTCCACCCCGGTAGATCCGCCAACCATTATGGCGGAGGTGCCGCACCTGAACGCCTCGAAGGCGATCTCTCCGGCATCTTCAGGTTTCTGCTTGTCGGGGTCTATCAGCGTCATGTGTATCGGGCCGCTTTTGACTTTCTGATAAATATAATCGGACACCTTTCCCGTTTTCATACCCCCAGTGCGCCTACAAGGAATGCAAGAAGAGCGGCATACATCGCAACCTTGGTCGTGGACTGGGACCGCGCCGGGTTCCGATGCCGCTGAATGATGGAAGCGAGGAAGATCAGATCCGCGGCAAGCACCACCGCAAGATAACCGAGACCGAACTGGTGAAGCAGGTAAGGGAACGGGCTTACTATTATTGCGGAAGCGATGGCGGCGGAAGCTGCGCGCCCTGCGTTCTCCCTCCCAATCTCCATCGGGAGCGTTTTCCTTATTCCCTTGTCAGCATCAATGTCCTGGATATCTTTGATGATCTCCCTTCCAAGCGTCGCCATGAATGAAGTTGCAAACAGAGCCCACACTGTAAGTGTTTCGCCTACAGACAGCGCGCCGAACAGAAACAGTGATGCCGTAAGCCATGAAATGGACAGATTTCCCGCAAGGCCAGTTTTTTTGAGCCTGAATTCATACAGCATCATTATAAACAGGGAAAAGAGAACAAGCAGAAAAGCAGGTATATTTATCACAAGTGAAATAAGCACAGAAAATGTGAAGAGAAGGACGGAGAATCTCTGTGCATTCTCCCTGCTTATTCTGCCCGACGGGATCGGTCTGCCGGGATGGGCATTTGCATCGATGGTTGCATCAAGATAGTCGTTCAGCGTATTTCCGGCACCGGTAAACAGGAATACGACTGCGCCTGCTGCCGCAGCATCAAGCAGATGGCTGGCGAACATGGTCTTCGAGGACACGAGCGCCCCGAGTATTGCGGCAACCGCGGACATAACGCAGTTCCCGTATCTCATGAGCTTAAGCAAGTCGGAAATGGAAGTCATCTGTCGACCTTTACTTTCAACGGGCAACTGTTATTAGAATTTAAGAGCATCGAATTTTACAGGAAGCAGGTACCGGAGGAATCCGGATTTCTGTGCAAACACCTCGCGAGCAGCCGCACGCACCGCATTTTTGTTTTGTCAGGCAGCAGAACCTTCAATGAAAACATTGCCTGAACGCCTGTGCATCACCGGACTTCAATTCGGCATCTCCGTCCGCTTCCCGTCTCGGCTGCCTGCAGATTGCGCCGAAAAGAACAAACGGCGCTGTTTATGCCAGCACTGGCGAGATTCGCGGGTTCGGGTCATTGTTCCTGAGCACTGTAATACGGCACTCTGATGAGCATGGCGGGCAGTTCCCTGCGACAGGCATCGCAGATCCCTGATGCAGATCCCTGATGCAGATCCCTGATGCAGATCCCTGATTTTGCCCGAAGTCCGTAAAAACCGGGGAGGCCTGTTTTCTACATAATACTTAATTACCATAACATGCTTAATTTTTTACGTGGACTACGGTCAGTACGGACGAGCTGGATCTCTCGGCGCCGAAGTTGAAGAACTGAAGTCAGTCGTTTCAAGATATTTCGACATCTATGATATCAGGGTCACATATCAGGCAGTTGCTTTCTTCGTCAACTGCAATCCTTCGGAACTGGAGGAAAAATTCGACGGAGTAAGGCTCGCCATGGTTCCGAAAAATTATATACCGTTCCTGCAGAAAAGGGGCGGAGAATACTCCATAGTCGTATGGAAGCGGAAACCTGTCGGAAAGAAGGGAAACGTTGCAAACATAATTCTGCTCGCAGTCACGCTTGTCACGACAACAATCACAGGTGCAATCCTATGGTCCAATTATTACCATCTTCCGCAGCTCTTCACGCCGTCGACGGTGCTGAACGGCATTGTTTTCTTTGTATTCCCGCTCATGCTCATTCTTGGCTCCCATGAAATGGGACATTTCGTTGTCGCGAGAAAATACAAGGTGAGCGCATCGCTGCCGTTCTTCCTGCCCTCCATCCCTCCCCTGGGGACGCTTGGCGCTTTCATCTCCATTCGTGATCCTTTCCCGAGCAGGAAGGCGTTGCTCGAGGTGGGGATAGCAGGGCCTATTGTCGGTTTCCTCGTTTCAATTCCTGTGGCAATTGCGGGCTTCATGCTCACACAGGTCAATCTGGTCCATGTCATTATAACGCCCGGGACACCTGTCTTCAAGGCCCCTTACCTCTACAATGTCATGATGTCACTTTTTCCATTTTCAAGCGGTTCATACATAATTTTCCCCACTGCGTTCGCGGCATGGGTAGGTTTCTTTGCCACCGCACTGAATCTGCTTCCTGCAGGGCAGCTTGATGGCGGTCATGTCGCAAGGGCCCTGCTGGGGGACAATTCAAAATATCTTGCGTGGGCGACCCTTGCCGGAATGATTGTCCTGTCTATCTACTTCACCAGCTGGATACTCATTGCGCTGTTTGTCATGATCCTTGGCGTCCGGCATCCTCCGCCGCTCAATGACATATCAAAACTCAGGATAAACAGAAAGATGCTCGGAGCAGTCGCCGCTGCCATGTTCCTCATCTCATTTACACCGATCCCTGTGACAACAAGTCCTGCAAACCCTAATTTCATGATGACATCGACTGCAACCTCCGTGAATGTGAACAGCACAGTGGCAGAGACATTCATAATCACGCTCACAAACCAGGGCAATCTGGCTGAGAACATTTCCATCTCTGCAGCGCAGAATTCATCGGGCTATGCGTATTTTGAGACGCAGTTTGCGCCCGGCATTTCCACTGTCAACGGCACACGTTTCGGACCGTCGGCTCAGGTGCTCGTGCCCATCGGGCAGTCCGCCAATGTCACCGTCAAGATATTTGAACTGAACCCGCAGACCGTGAAGGTGCCTGCCGGAACATACAGCATCACAATACTCGGCAAAAGCGGCGGCATAACCAGGACATTTACCATACGTGTCATCGCCGGATGACACTTGCCGCACATTTCAGCCGCCTGCTTTCCTGAATATGAGAAAATTCCTTGTCAGCGAACGGTGTACCTTCTGTCTGATGGCTTTCTGAAGTTTCAGTCCCTTTGTTTGTGGAACCAGGGAGACATCCGGGACGACGATGCCGAGTCTCCCGCCCTCTACAAGCGATTCCCCGATTGCGGCAAAAGCCCTGCTGTAAAGACGTTTCAGGCCTTCCCCTCCAGTTGACGAGGATCTGCCATACGGCGGATCTGTCAGGACAGCGTCAAATTTTCCCAGCTCCGCTATCTCAGATACGTCGCAGCGGAAGAGTTCGAATTGCCCGCGGATGCCGAATTTTTCAAGGTTTTTCCTGGTTCCGCCGATCATTCTCCCGTCTATGTCAGAACCCGTAATTGACGCGCCTGCCATTGCAGCCTCGATCAGTATTCCTCCGGTACCGCAGAAGGGATCCAGCACTCTTTCCCCCTCTGAAACTTCGCAAAGGTTAACGAGTCCGAGCGCATATCTAGGCGGCAGGGAGACGGGCGAAAAGAAAGGCCTTCCGGAAACCTTTCTGCTGTCGAGTGACTTTCTGTCCGGCCTGCACCGCATTACGGCGGCGAAAAACATGCTGCTGAGGGCGAACACCCTTATTTCCACTTCTGCACCCTCGAGATCCACACTGCCGTATTCCGACAGTCTCCTACCCAGTTCCCTTTCCATTTCCTTTGTTTCCGCCTTCATGTGCCCGACCCTGGTAGAAGCCCGAATGCGAAACCTGCTGCCGGAAACTGTTTCACGGAGGGAGTGACTGCTCCCGAGGAGATCCTTCCAGCTGCTGTATGCCCCTTTCAGGACGGAAACCGAATGTGCAAAAGCCAGCCGCCTGCAAAAAAAGGATGCAGCATTCTCATCCCTGCACTCGACCACTGCGATTCCGTCCGCTGCATTCTCGTATTTGATTGTGCAGTGCAGCATTGCCGAAAGGGCCCTCACTTCCTCCAGCGGGAATTCGCTGTGCTCGAGGGAAAGCTCTATGATCAGGGATGTGTCGGCCAATGTATACCATCACGTCCGGTCAATCCCTGATTCCCTCCTCGCTGACAGTGATAACGCACTCGGCTTCAGGAAGACTCGGGGAATCGACAAGTCTTGCTATTCTCTTGCCTGCCTTGCTCTTCCTCAGGTAGATCCGGTATGTTGCTGTATGGCCGACTATGTGACCGCCGATGGGTCTGGTCGGATCACCAAAGAATGCATCGGGCTTAGCCGCAACCTGGTTGGTACACAGGATTACCGCATTATTGAGATCGCCAAATCTGAGCAGCGCGTGCATATGCGTGTTCAGGGCCTGCTGCCTTTCCGCCAGTGAGCCTCTGCCCACATACTCCGCCCGGAAGTGCGCTGTCAGAGAATCGACAATAAGCAGCTTCACTGGTTTCTCCTTTGCGAGCTCTCCTGCCTTGTCGACAAGCAGCATCTGGTGCGCAGAATTGTAGGCTCTCGCCACATGAATCTTCTTGAGTGTTTCTGCAGGATCGAGATCCATGGCGGTCGCCATCTGGGCGATCCTCTCGGGGCGGAATGTGTTCTCGGTGTCAATCACAAGCGCCTCTCCATTCAGGCCACCGCGTTCAGGCGGCAGTCCGACATTCACGGCTGCCTGATGGCATATCTGTGTCTTGCCGCTGCCGAACTCTCCGTACATTTCGGTTATCGCCTGGGTTTCCAGGCCTCCGCCGATAAGTTCGTCAAGCGCCTTTGAGCCTGTGGTGAGGCGGCCTATGCTCCTCCTCCTCTCCATTATCTCGTCTCCTGTTTCAAAGCCGCCTATATCCACAGCCTCCTTGGCCTCGTTTATTATCTTGGCGGCTGTAGACTCGCCAATCTCGCAGATTTCCGCGAGGTTCCTTGGAGACTCAATCGCTATTGACATGAGATCGCTGTATCCTGCCTCCCTGAGTTTTTCCGCGGTGGCAGGCCCGATTCCGTTGATTTCCTCAAGTTTCTTTTCCTTCATTGAAACGCCTTTCATTCTTTCAATTGTCATTGTATGTTGTTATTTAAATTGCTATCAGGGGGAGTAGACCGAAAGCCGTCCCCCTGTGTAATCTGCACCTCTTCCCTTGAATAATGTCTTATCCTGACCGCTTCGCCCTTCAGGCCGCTGTTCATTTCCCAGGAAGACATTCTGGCCACGCCTACGCCTGTCACCTCATTGCCATTCTCCACTATTACTTCATCGCCCTGCCTTATGGCATCGCCAGCCCTTTCCACGCCCACGTTGAACAGGTTGCCCCTGAGTCTGAAGTCACGCATTGCGATGCAGTAATCCCTGACATGCGCCCTGATATGCTCCGCCCCCTCGATTGTCAGAGAGAAGATGCCCCTCGCATCTGTCAGCATTCCGAACTGTATCTTCCCTCTCATTATGCGCAGTAGCGGAAACCTTCCCCTGATATCCGCCCCCTCGGCGAGACTCCTTCCCCCTTCGCCGAACTGGTACGCCAGTATGCCTGACGCAAAGATGCTGTTTCTCTCCTTCCAGCCGATCCCGGCATGATCCATTTCACAGCACGCCGATGCCAGCCTCTGCAGTGCAGCCCTGCTTCTAGTCTGCCCGCCCGAGGTGTCCGTGTAATCAATCCCCTCTTCGGAGAGCGCCTGATTTACGAACTCCCTTTCATCCTCCAGATGCGAGATTACCATCTCGTACTTTCCCCTTCTCAGTATCCGAAGCAGCATTTCTGTCGACCTGCTCTTCTCATCCGGAGACCACATTCCCGTGACCGGTATGTCATAGTGAGCGGCAGGATACACAGTCTCAAGTTCCTCCGGAACGACGCCAAGCGGCGAAGTGACTGTGAGCAGATGAACGGATGTCGCAGCGCGCGACTGAGAAATTGCATCATAAAAGAGCCGGTGTGACTTTGAATACAGATATGGCTTGATGTTGGAGCACGGAACAAGAACCGCGATCTTCATCGCTTCCGGAGGCCTGTAGCCGTTCATTATCCTCCTTGTGTACCGTGCGATATCCGCCCTCCTGAGCGATATGTCTGAAATTGCACTAATCCTGCCGTTGTTCCCGGCCATACGCTCAAAGTAGTCAAAATGCTCTATATCGAGGTGCCGCAGAAATTCGGTATTCCAGGCTCCGACTGCGGAACATTTTTCTACCTCCTCACGGATTCTTCCTTCCCTTATTGCAATTCTGGCCCTGTTCAGCTCATCCAGCATCATCAGCCTGTTGTGCTCGAAAATCGGGCTGTCGGACCGGGAGACGCAGGCAGAACAGTGGCATAGCCCCTGTCTGAATGGTTCTCCCCTGTGCAGTCTGCCGCCGACAAATGAGTTGCCGCGGAAGGACTCCATGTCGGTGAGTGTGGAGTCTACAATGTCTATGCCGGCGTAGAAGAGGAGCTTCAGGTTGTCAGGCGTGGCTATTCCCGGAGCGTATATCAGCGGACGCCATCCGACCAGGTTGCGCATTGTTGTTACGGCAGCGGCAAGGACGCCCGGGCGTATTGAAAATTCGGGTGCAGCGGTAATGACATAGATGCTCCTCCCGGCTTCAAGCTCCTGCGCCATTTCCGCTGGAGAGGCCGATGACATGAATACTTCTCCGCCGGCGGCATGGCCGGCCACTGGGGCCACTCCCTCCAGGTCCGGCGAAAACGGTATGCAGTTCGGAAGCCTCACCATTCCGTCAGAGACAAGTGACTGCGATTCGCCGTCAATCATGCTGTTGTGCGACGAAATGAATGTGAAAATATCAGTTTCCGCAGGTTCGGCCGCAAGCAGTGCTTCGGCGTCGTGCGGGAATACCTTCCCATGCACGGCTGCAAAAAGAACGGCGGGCAACCTCAGTGACTTGCCCCCGGTGACGAATGCACCCGTTCTAGCCGCAAAGTTTCTGCTGTCAATCTCAGTGTATGGCTGCATTTAAACTCCTTCCTGTCTGAAAATCTGTGGACAGATAGAGGTATTCTGCTTCTCGTTAAAAACTAATACTTCAAAGTTATGTCGCTTTCTGGTTCCGATGGCCCGACCAGAATTTGCGGATTTCGTTTCGATCAGGGATTTTTCCAAGGAACAGATGCTTTCCGTGATAAGGAGGGCGTTGCAGATGGTTCCATACGCGAGCGGCGAAAAGCTCACCCAGATTTTAAGGGGCAGAATACTGGGCACCCTCTTCTACGAGCCTTCGACGAGGACAAGACTGTCTTTCGAAGCGGCGATGCTCAGGCTCGGAGGAAGCGTAATGGGCTTCTCCACATCCGTCGGCACTTCGGTGGAGAAGGGGGAGAGTCTTTCCGACACAATCAGGGTCACGGAGTCTTATGCAGACATACTGGTGATAAGACATCCGCTCGAAGGAGCGGCGAGGCTTGCGGCCGATTTGAGCTCAAAGCCGGTAATCAATGCCGGTGACGGAGCGGGCCAGCATCCGACCCAGACGATACTGGACCTTTACACTATGCAGGAATCGAAGGGCAGACTTGACGGTCTCAATGTCGTGCTCGTCGGTGATCTCAGATTCGGCAGGACGGTGCACTCGCTTGCAGAGGCTCTTTCACTGTTCGGAGTCAACCTGACACTGATAGCACCGCAATCGCTACAGATGCCCAGAGAGGTACTCACGCAGATAGAGTCGAACGGCATAAAGCCCAAGACGGGGATTTCGCTGGAAGATGCAGTGAAGGAGGCGGACATCCTGTATGTCACAAGAATTCAGAAGGAGCGTTTTGCGGATGCCGCCGAGTATGCGAAGGTTGCGGGAAGCTACCGGATAGACGCGAAACTGCTCGCACATGCAAAATCTTCGCTCTCTGTGATGCATCCGCTTCCACGCGTGAATGAAATTGCTCCGGAGGTAGATCAGACGGAGCATTCCCTATATTTCAGGCAGGCCGCCAACGGGATACCGGTGAGGATGGCCATACTTTCAATGCTTCTGGGGGCCGAATTATGAAGGAACTGAAGGTCCAGCCCATCAGGAACGGAACTGTCATAGACCACATCGAAACGGGGATGGCCCTCAACGTCCTCAGGATACTCGGCATCACTCCGGAGAACGTCAAAAGCACGGTCAGCGTCGCGATGCATGTCCACAGCAAGAAAGAGGAATGGAAGGACATCGTAAAGATCGAGGACAGGGAGCTGTACGCGAAAGAGGTCGACAGAATTGCCCTCATTGCTCCCCGCGCCACAATAAACATAATCAGGGATTACAACGTTGCCGAAAAGAGAAAGGTAAAAGTGCCCGAAGTCATACGCGGGATTGTAAGGTGCGCGAACCCGAATTGCATAACGAACGGCAGCGAACCTGCCGAAAGCCATTTTTCTGTTATAAGAGAAAGACCGCTGACGCTGAAATGCCATTACTGTGACAGGATACAGTCAAAGATAGAGGAATATATTCTCTGATCCCGCAATCGGCTCAGTTCAGCCAGGGGGCTTCCTTTCTCAGTTTCGCGGCCCCCTCCTCCAGTGCCTTCAGCGATCTGCCTTCCCATTCAGGCTGTTTCGTCACTCCGACGAGAATGTAATTCTGGTTAATCGGCACAAAGACAATTCTGCTGCTCTGGAATGTGGCGACAATATTTGTTACCCCGCCGTCCTTCACGTCAGACTTCAGCGCCTCCGCTGCGCTGAAAACAATTGCCGACATTGCTGCAAATGTCTCTTTCTTCTGGGTGCTTTCCGTGTCGACCGCCACAAGCAATCCTGTTTTGGAAACGATAGAACAGGATGACAGCTGGGCATCGGCAACTATGCGGTCAAGCGCCCTTTCCTCAGTTTTTCTGTTTGCTATCTTCCCCTCAGCCATCGACTGGCCAACTCCCGCTGACATGGATGATTATAATGTTCAGATATAATATTCCTATCATGTCTGCACAGAGCATGCCGGCCGGACAATGGCTACCTCACCTTTGCGCCGCATTTACCGCAGAACATGTCGCCTGTTTCAAGAGCGGCGTCGCACGCCTGGCATCTGTATTCTATCTTTGCGCCGCAACGCCTGCAAAACGAATCTGTCTCGCGCAGCGGTGAGCCGCATGCCGGACATGCCTCATCACCGCCGGAAGGTGCCTTGCCATTATCAGTCGCGGCAGGAGATACGGCTGTTCCGCCAGGGCCGTCAGATATCTCCTTCCTGGCCCTGATGGCGAGATGCAGCGATTCGCCGTATTTACCCTGCCTGAACGCCTCTTCAGCCTGCGCCAGTTTCAGGACTGCGGATGCGATGTCCCTGCCTCCGGACTGGGCTGTCGCAGCCTCGTCCTTCAGAAGGGAGATAGCGAAACTGGCTTCCGCGTAGTCCTTCGGCAGCTTTTTCTCGGCAGATCCTGGCTGTTGCCTTTCATCCTGCTTCGTGAACACATCCCCGGATGCCGCCTTTTTTCCGTAACCTGAATCTGCAGAAGCAGATTCACCCGTTCCTCTTTCATGCCGGCCCTGCCTCTGCTTTATGGCGAAGAGTGTCTCCCTGGCACTCTCAGCGTATCTCTTAGCATCCGAGAAATTTCCCATACTGATTGCAGCATCGGCCCTGCCGATCAGCTTTTCCGCCTCCGTGACATCGTATCCCTGCGTCTTCAGCGCCCGTGATATTGCCCTTGAGGTGACTGTCGCATTGTATGCCTCGTCCTTTGAGCGGACAGCTGCAAGCCTCGCGTTCTTTCTCCTCATGAGCCTTCCCTTTGCGCTGCTCCACTCGAGATAGCCGATGAAGACCACCACCGCAATCAGCAGGGCAACAAAAAAGGAAGTTTCCGCACTGATAGCCAAATGTACACCGTCACGGTTACTCAGAACAGATTACAAAATAAACGTTACCAAACCATTCTCAAGCGGTGACTTCAGTGGAATGGCCGACAGCGCTCTATGAGTATGTGGCCTTTAAAACGGTAAACTTCACCGATTTCCCGAAGGATCTCGGCTAATTTGCCTGGGCCACATACTGCATAACCCCTTGCGGGGCCAAGCTTCCCGTTGGCTCGCGCACAACAGTACCACAGGGAACGTAGGTGGACTTAACTTCTGGGATCGGACGAGACCAGGTGTGTCACCACCACTTTGGCCGTCGTACCATTCCTGAAGACTCTGAAATAAACAACCTATTTATGCCTTTCCAAGTGTTCGGCTTTGATCCTGAGAAGTCCATACTGGCAGAATTTGGAAGCAGATTTTTGATTTTAGGCGCAGAGGCCGGGCGTTCCTCTGATGTTAATCAGGGCTTAGGCTTTTCCACACTCCCCGTCCTCGATGATTTCCCTCGAACTCATCTGGTGCTTTCAGCCGCTTCCTGACAACCTTCAATCGCCACTGTGTTCGCAGATCATTTCCTGACAACCCGCAGCAGCCATTTCAGGCAGATGACCGCAGGGTGAATCCTCCGCGACTCACACGAAGAGCACGATGTACGCAAGCAGCGAAACAATGACGATGGACGAGACGTTGTTTGTCTGCTTGCCTATCAGTCCCCTCCTTTCAAGCGTAGCCCCGAGGAGACTGTCAACCATCGAACCGAGGAATCCGAATAAGACAACAGGCGGGAGCAATGAAACGGGAAGTTGAATGCCGGACAGAAAGAGAAGCGCATAGCCGGTCAGTGCAATAAACACCGCACCGCCCAGCGCAGCGGCAGTTCCAAGTACGGAAATTCCGCCATCTGTTCCGGTGGGAACCTTTCTGAATGTCGTGATCAGACGCGTGTTGCGATCTATGACACCTATTTCGCTTGCGAGCGTGTCCGAAGCGGCAGCGGCGATTGAGACTATGAAGAGAAGCGCATATTCGGCATGTGTTATCGAGCCGGGCCCGAAGGAATTGAGCAGTGCAATTACAACCCCGGGCAGGCTGTTGGCAACCACATTCATTGTGCCGCGTTCCCCCTTCCTGCCTTCCTGGAGTCCCCTTCCGGCTTTTTCAAGGATCCTGAATTTCGTGGTCAGGAAAGCGGCAACAACAAACGCCAGGATGGTAAGCAGCCATGGAATGCCGCCAAACACGCCAATGGCCGAACTCACCAGGAACGCGGAGAGCGAGCCACTCGCAGTGAGCATGCGGTGCATGTATGCCAGGGAACTTAGTCCGGCGCTGAGAACAAGTGATATGGCCGCATCGGCTATGGAAATGATCATCTTGACGCTTCCGTCATCTTTGTCTCAGATCGCCTCTGCCCTTTTGAACGAATCGGTCATTTTCCTGTCCTGCACCAGCAGGTCAAAGAGTCCCCGCGCAGTCTTCAGAGCTTCCTCCTCACTGCTGCACGGCGTCACCAGAAGTCTCCCCGTCCTGTACAGTGTGCAGCTGTGACCGTTGTACATTACATTGATCATCATGTCATCAGGCTTTACCCGTATTCCTTTCCTCTTCAGTGCAGATGCGCATTTTGCCAGCGGCAAATCATAAACCGTGGAGGGGTAGACGACATATGCATTTCCCGTGCATGGCCTTACAAAACCGAACTCGATTTCAGCCAGAGTCTTCACCTGTCCTCATTTTATGAATCCGGCCTCCCTGAGCAGATTCATTATGTTCTTCCTGAATTCATCCATTGTCCCTTCATTTCCCAGAACCATGTCGGAAAGCGCTATGGCATTCCCGAGTCCCCAGCCCAGTTCCCTTCTGTCTCTCTCCTCAAACTCGCCCCTTGTCAGCGGCGTATCGGACCTTGCGCGCGACTTGAGCCTCTCATACCTGATCCTGGAGGAAGCATAGATATTCACAACCACCGCATTCATACCGAAATACTGCCTGAAATACGCAACTTCGGCCTCACTCCTTGTGCCGTCTATCACACAGTCCCTGTCTCCGTTTTTCACGTTCCTGGCGGTTCTCCTCGCCCATATGTCACTGCCGTATTTCAGTCTTTCAACGCTTGCCACCCTGCCGATGTTGGTACCTGTCGGTTCCAATTTCAGCTGACTTACCCTTGACCTGACAATATCCCCCATCTGGAAGACCGGAATGCTCAGGGATGTACAGTAATTGGCAAACTCGGTTTTTCCTGCTCCTGCCATTCCTGTGAGAACAAGTGCCTTCACTGAATCACCGCCGTATGTGCACATCTATGCATTTGTCCATCGCCATGTGATGGACCGAAATAATTAAAACATTGCCTGTTTCCGACCGGCGGTTGCGGGGAAACTTCGCTCTCCGGCAGTTTAAAATAATGTTTTAATAGCTGCACAGTTCTATGTGTCTGGCACACCGGATCAAAAGCAATAATTAAACAGGACGTGAATACAATGGCAGAAGACAACATTATATACATCGGAAAGAAGCCAGCCATGAATTACGTACTGGCCGTCGTTACACAGTTCAACAGCGCCGGTCAGGATGTAACCATCAAAGCACGGGGAAAGTCGATAAGCAGGGCTGTCGACGTGGCTGAAATAACCAGAAACAGATTCCTCAAGGACGCTTCGGTGAAGAATATCAAAATTTCGACCGAATCGCTGAAGGATGAGGACGGAACCACATCAAACGTCTCCTCGATAGAGATTGTCCTAGGGAAATAGGTGCTTCGTCGCCTTCCGTATGCGGCAGGAATGCCCGGCCGGCAGGCCCAACTGCCAAATTCGCATGGTGCAGCGCTGTTGTGCCGGTACGCATCTCATGCAGAAATTAATTTTTCAGTCCGCCAGACATCCGCCGCCGAGGGACGGTTGTCTAACCTTTTTGTAATCGTACCGTATACGGTCCAATCAGGTGCCCTGCAATGGTCAAAAGAAAAATGGTATATCTTTTTGAAGAGGGAAGCGCGGAAATGCGCAATCTGCTCGGTGGAAAAGGCGCCGGTCTGGCGGAGATGACGCGCCTGGGCCTGCCGGTTCCGTCGGGTTTCACCATCACCACGGCTGTCTGCAACGCATACTACAGGCTGGGCAAGAACCTGCCCCCCGGACTGAGGCGGAGGGTTATGGAGTCGCTGCACGTTGTCGAGGTAAAGATGGAAAGGAAGTTCGGCGGTCGCGGGAAACCGCTGCTTGTTTCAGTGAGATCAGGTGCCAGAGTGTCAATGCCGGGAATGATGGACACCGTTCTGAACCTCGGTCTCAATGACGCAACAGTTTCATCGATAATTGCCGAGTCGGGCGACAGCAGATGGGGCTTCGACACATACAGGCGTTTCGTCCAGATGTATGGCAATGTGGTAATGAGTGTCGATCATTCTGTTTTCGAGGATATCATACAGGAGGTCAAGGCTGCAAGGGGAATAAAACTGGACACCGAGCTCAACGCCGATGAACTGTCAAACCTTGTCAGGCGGTACAAGGAGAAGATCCTTGAAGTGACAGGCAAAAAATTTCCTGACGATCCGTCCGAACAGCTGTGGAGTGCCATAGGGGCTGTCTTCGAGTCATGGAACAACAGGCGGGCTGTAACTTACAGGAAGCTCAACGGCATACCGGAGGAATGGGGAACCGCGGTCACAGTCCAGTCGATGGTATTCGGAAACATGGGCGACGACTGCGCCACCGGTGTAGCATTCACGCGCAATCCGTCGACAGGCGAAAACAGGCTCTACGGCGAATACCTCCCCAATGCGCAGGGGGAAGACGTCGTTGCAGGCATCAGGACGCCCCAGCCGATAAACAGTGATGCCGGTAAACCGGGTCTTTCGCTCGAAGAGAGGATGCCCCAGACACATGCGGAACTCCTCAGGATCAAGGACATCCTGGAATCACACTACAGGGATATGCAGGACATTGAATTCACGATACAGAAGGGAAAACTCTATCTTCTCCAGACGAGAAGCGGAAAGAGGACTGCCCAGGCAGCTGTCCGCGTGGCCGTGGAAATGGTCGGGGAGGGACTGATATCCAGGGAGCAGGCCATCCTTTCGGTGAATCCTTCGGCGCTGGACCAGCTGCTCCACCCCGTCTTTGATGAAAAGTCGCAGAAGCAGCTGATCGGCAGGGGACTTCCCGCATCCCCAGGAGCCGCGACCGGCAAGGTCGTGTTCGATGCCGCAGATGCAGTCAGGCTTTCTGCGGCAGGCGAGAAAGTGATACTGGTACGAACAGAGACGTCGGCCGAGGATATACATGGCATGGCTGCGGCCCAGGCTATACTCACTGCCACGGGCGGAATGACTTCTCACGCTGCGGTGGTAGCCAGGGGAATGGGGAAGTGCTGCGTTGCAGGCTGCTCCGACATCGCCATCAGCTACAGTGAACGGAAATTCACCTCCGCAGGAGGGGCCGTTGTCTCTGAAGGCGATTACATCAGCGTCGACGGAACAAGCGGCCAGGTCTTTCTCGGGCAGCTGCCCACCAGGGCTGCTGAACTGACAGGGTATTTCGAAACATTCATGGAATGGGCCGACGAACTGAAGAGACTCGGGGTGAGGGCCAATGCGGATCTCCCGGAAGATGCAAGGGTTGCGAGGAGGTTCGGTGCCAGGGGCATAGGCCTGACAAGGACTGAGCACATGTTCTTCGGCGAGAACCGCCTCCCACACATGCGCCGGATGATACTTGCCGGCACAACTGAAAAGAGGAAAGAGGCGCTCGAATCCCTTTTGCCGTACCAGAAGGAGGACTTCATGGGCCTTTTCCGCGAGATGAACGGCTACCCCGTGATTATAAGGCTCCTGGATCCGCCGCTCCATGAGTTTTTGCCGAAGGGAAGGGACGAAGCGGAAAGGCTGGCCGGCGACATGGGGATAAGTCCTGAGGAGGTCATGGCCAGGACCGAATCGCTGAAGGAGCTCAATCCCATGCTCGGGCACAGGGGCTGCAGACTCGCCGTGACCTACCCGGAGGTGTATGAAATGCAGTACAGGGCGATATTCGAGGCTGCCTGTGAACTCAAGAAGCGGGAAAACATCGACGTCGTGCCCGAAATCATGATACCGCTTGTCGAGGGGAAGGAGGAAATAGAGCTTCTCAGACCGCGGATAGATGCGGTCGGTAAGGAGGTCATGGACGGATACGGCATAAAGCTGCAGTATATGGTCGGAACAATGATCGAGCTTCCGAGAGCAGCACTGCTGTCCGATTCCATAGCCGGTGTGGCGGACTTCTTCTCGTACGGAACGAACGACCTGACGCAGACCACGCTGGGGCTCAGCCGTGACGACGCCGGGCGTTTTCTTCCGGAATATGTAGGAAAGGGACTGCTTCCCGAGGACCCGTTTCAGTCGATAGATGTACAGGGTGTCGGTCTCCTGGTAAAGATGTCGCTGCAGAAAGGCAAGAAGGCAAAGCCGGGACTCGAGGCGGGCATATGCGGTGAGCATGGCGGAGATCCCCGGAGTATCGAATTTTTCCATGCAGCCGGCCTCGACTATGTCAGCTGCTCCCCCTACAGGGTACCTGTCGCCAGGCTCGCGGCTGCGCAGGCCGCTCTGAAATCAAAAAAGAGTGAGGGCAGGGCTGAGGGTCCCGGAAAGGATCAGGATTGAACCGTCGCTCAGACGGTAAGTGTCATCTCCTTCTCTAGGAGCCTGTAGTCTCTTTCATCGAGACTCCGGTGATCTGCTGTTATGATGAGATACCCCCGGCTGTACTCCGCCTGCTCGGCGATCATCTGAATGAATTTCAGCACCGGCCGGAAATCGAACTGCGTTATCAGGTATTCCATCCCTTCCAGGAGGACTGCGCATCCCTCCTGCTTTCCATAGAACGAGCGTATTCCGGCTGCCAGATTCGGAAGGCTGTTTCCTATACCGTAGCGCCTGCCGTTCTGTACGATTTCCTCCTTCTCTATCCTGGTAAGCCAGATGAATGATATTGCGTCCGCATTCAGGCCGTATTTCTCGATAACTCTTGAAGGCTCCGTTCTTGTCACGGACAGTCCAGAAGATCCCCTGGCCAGCAGCGAACCGAATATCGAGAATCCCCTGTCCGGCCTCTCTTCCCGCACGAGAACGGAGCTTCCCGGGCTCATAGTGATTGTAGTGACGTCGCCCTTCTTTTCGGAAGATATGGCGACACCCAGCAACCGTTCAAGCTCGGTCCTTTTCGCGCTTACTGCCTGCTGAACCGTCCCCTTCCTGGTCCTTGCAAGCATCTGGAGTTCCTGTGAGGAGTACTGCCTGCTGCCGAAGGACATTACCTCCGCCCAGACCTCATTCAGGGCATCCTCAAAGCCCCTGAGATAGCCCCTTGCGTAATCCTCACGTTCACTCATTTGAATCAATCACGAATTCATGTGCTCTTAATACTATTTATTTTCCCTTCGGGCGCTTTGTCTGTGCGCACGACACGCAGATCTGCCGCCATGTGATCCAGAAGGGCCGAATAGCCCTTCACCCTCCTGATATTCTCCACAGCCACACTCTTGCCGACGCCCATTCCCCGTCCTTCTTCGATCTCACTCCTCCATTCGCTTACGTGTCCTCTCCGGACAGCCTGATGGAGGTGAATTGCGCCACCGATCCTGCACATGCTCAGTGCCTTCGGCAGCCACGCAAGTGTGTTTTCAAGATAGCCCATTATAATCCTGTCCGCTTCCTCAACATGGAGCAGGCGGTTGTCCGTATTCTCGGCCCGGAATATCTCTCCCGCATCATTGGCTTCAATTGTCCTGAGCAGATATGTAAATGTGTCTGCGTCCGCCTCCGCGGCGATTATCATTGCGGGGGAAGAATGTACCGCAACAGGCATCGACAGGTGTCCGATCCCTGCGAACATATCCACGATTGTTTCGCCCGTGCAGTCCAGGTTTGCCATTCTCATACGCTCATCATGATTTGCGGATGAGAACATTACCTTCGACACATCGAGGACATACCTCACGCCGTTCTCGTTGTGGACCGTCTCACCATCCTCGCCGTAGATGAGTTCCAGAGACGGCTTCCTGAACGGCCCCGAGATCAGCCCCCTGACTGCATAGACGCTCTGCGCCTTGAGCGCACCGGCATACGCCTCCCCTATCTCGTATGAATAGCTTTCGAGTTCCTCCCTGAGCTTGAGCACCGCAACGCTCCCGATCATTTCCCATCTGGCAGGCAGAAATTTCTTCAGTTCTTCCGGCAGTTTCAGCGATCTGACCGCAATGTCCCTGGGGGTTGGCCTTGTCATGCTTTCTTCCTTTCTTTCCCGGTTCCTTACCACACATATGTGATTCGTTCAGTGTATAAGTCTGCTTCCCGCACCACTGAGTATTTTTAATAGCGGACATGGATGTCCTCGACGTGCATCCTGCAAGACTCGCAGACATACTGGTTATAATGCTGATTGTCCTCAATTCGGCGATTCCGGCATCAGGGCAGCAGTCATATGCGAATCTCATTGTGAAGAGCGTCACATCCCCGGATATAAATCCCGGGGATTCCGGGACATTGAAAATGCAGCTGTACAATCCGTACAACGCTACCATGGAAAATGCCACTCTCTCCCTTTCAATATACGCTTTTTCATCCGGAAAAGAATACACAAACATGTCTGCCATCGGAATACAGGACAGGCCGTATTTCCTGTCAAGCGGCGGCCAGTCAGTTACGGAGAGATTCAGCCTGGTGCCGGGTCAATCAGACACCTTTGCGCTTGCGCTGCAGACAAATTACACCACTCCGCACGGCTCTTTCTTCAATGAGGGCACCTACTTTGTGTGGGAATTCATGTCTTTCTATGTCGGTCAGGAGCATATGCGCATGGCCTCCAAAGGGTTTTTCACGGAAGCTGAATGGAAAAGCATATTTGTTCCTGTTTCGGGCGGAGTGAGTCAGCTGAACTTCACCTATCTGAATGAGACGCTCGGCTTCTCGGGCATACTTCCGGATGTCTCCTTCGGTGTCAACACTCCCTCCCCGACATATCTCTTTTTCGCCGCCGGTTCTATCGCATTCATAGTTGGCGTCGCGGCCGTGGTGTCCTATTTCCGGGAGAGGAGAAGTGCCGGGCGTTAAGGACCGAGCGTCTACATCAGTGCCCTGATGAGCTGCGGCGAGAACCGCAGAAGAGACGGAGCCCGTGAAAGCACCAATGGTGAAAGCTCTGTCGGATAGTCGATGTCTCCCCTGCTCAACAGATCCTTGATACGGCTCTCATCCAGTGTACGGAAGAGACTGTCAAGATTTCCGTCATTCATCTGCAGGAATATCCTCCTGACAAGTGCTCCCCTTTCGAGCTCCCGCCCGATGCCCCTGTTCCACTCCTTCTCGTACCTTGACAGGACGCGTGCGCTCATGTCGCCGCAGGCAAAAGCCTCGGCTGCAACGGAGGCTGCGAGATCGGCCGCCGCCATGGATGTGAATATTCCGCCGCCAGAGATGGGTTTTACATGCCCTGCAGCGTCCCCCACAAGCATTACGTTGTCTGCGACCATCCTTCCCCTGTTTCCCAGCGGAATCGGACCCGCAGTGAGGTTCAGCGCCTTCCCGCCCCCAAGCTTTGCGAGCAGCCTTTCGTAATATTCGGCTGCTGTCCTGCTGCCCGAAGTGATTCCAAGGCCGATCCTTGTGAATTCCTTCCCGGGAATGGCCCATGCAAAAAAACCCGGCGCTGTCTCGCTTCCGAAATAGAGGGAGACGGCATCACTTTCATTGAGTGAAGGGACATAGACATCTGACTGTACGCATGAGACGATTTCGCTGTATCTGCTCAGTCCGAAGATCCTTGAAACGGTCGACGACATGCCGTCTGCCCCGACAAGCAGCGAGCACCTGACTTCCCGGAGCTCCCCCATTTTCTTGAACTGTATTTTCAGCTTTCTTCCCTCTCTTTCGGCGCCGACAAATGTTGAACCAAGCATTATTTCCGCACCGGATCTTGCGGCTCTTTCCGCAAGCGTTATGTCGAGTCCGCTCCTGTCGATAACATATCCTTTGATGCTGTTTCCCTCAATTGCAAAATGGACGCCTCCGGGCGAATAGAAATTCACGGATCTGATTGTATTGTGCCATGATCTGAGGCCGCTCATCTCAATCACGCGCGGACTGACAAGTCCGGAACACTGGACCGGTTTACCGATCTCATAGTTTTCTTCCAGAAGGAGCACATCGTTTTTCTGAGATGCGCCGGCAGCAAAGCGGCTGCCGGCCGGGCCGCCCCCGATCACAACCATGTCATATTCGGTCTTTACCATGTGCGGGCAGCCTCAATCATCAGAAGACGGGCACAATCTCGTCGCCGTCAACGTCGCCGACATCCTCGCCGGATATGCCCAGCTCAGGTATTTCCGGCAATCTGATTCCGTATTTTTTCATCGAGGCTCCGACCTTCATTACAGCCGATCTCCACGCATCCTCCTTCTCGGAGATGAGAGGAACGCCAAGGCCTGCGTCCCTTGAAATGTCTTCCATCTTTTCGTTTACTTCCTCAAAATATCCGGGCAGTTTCCAGAATGTGTTTGATTTTGCCGGCAGCTTGTATGTTATCAGCGAAAGGAAAATGAAGCCTGCCTTGATCTGCTTTGTGACCAGTCTTTTTCTTTCTTCATTCATCTTCTTGGCGCCGTCTGCCATAACGAGCTGCGTAAAGGCATAATGCCTCGTTTCATCCTGTGCTATGTTCCTGAAAGCTTCCCTGAATGTTTCTATCCTGGAATTCCTAGACATCTGAGTGAAAACGGTGGTGGCCGCGGCCTCGCCCATCATGAATGATGTGAACAGAACGTCCGTCGTGTATTTGTTGTACGATTCAAGATATGCCTTCCAGTATCGTGCACCATTGTACCACGTCCACAGTATGTTTGCCTGTGCTTTTGCCTCCAGGTCGTTCATCGGCTTGAATCTGGTCGGGAAACCGGGGCACAGCTTGTTTATGCACATGCCGCAGATTATGTTGTGCCTGTTCTCGTCGAATGCGATGGTGTTTAGAAGACACCTGACCGCCGTCTTCTCCTTGAGTTCATGCGCCTTGACTACGGCATATGAAAAAACAGGATTTGCGTTGTCAAAGGTGGAGAGGAGCGCCCACCAGTAAGCCATCGAGAGTCTCTCTTTTCTGTCCAGCCCGGATACAAACTCGTCCAGTTTCGCCCAGTCCAGCTTTGACTCATCCCACTGTTCCTTCTTCGATCTGCCATATAGCCTCCATTCCAGATCATTGGCAAAGTCCCATTCGGCAGGATAGATATTGCCTGGAGGAAATTCCGGCAGCTCGATTTTATCTCCGGATCCATTTTTCATTTTTCCGTCCTCTGTACTGTTCAGCCACTTATTTATACCCGCTTTAAAGGTGCCGACTTTGAGCAGGTGTTCAGCCGCAGCCCGATACCGGTCTGCAGCCTGCCTCGCAGCGGCCGGCGGAAACCAGTTTCCAGTTAGCATTACATATTTCAAACGGCATCACCCTCTGTGTTCCTATGGCAGGTACCGTAATCGTTGAAAAAACAGGCAGGACAGGCGTGATACGCCTCAACAGGCCCGAAAAACTTAATTCGATAAATATGGAGATGGTCGCCGATATGATTGCCGCTTTCGACTCATTTTCGGCAGATGCAGAAACAAAGGCAGTCATAGTGACGGGAAACGGCAAGGCGTTTTCGGCAGGAGCGGATGTCAGGGAGCTTTCCGGTATGAGACTCGATGAAGTGGTGAGGGGAGGCCATCTTCCTCTGTGGGAAAGAATGAGATCATTCAGGAAACCTGTGATTGCGGCTGTAAACGGTCCGGCAGTAGGAGGGGGCCTGGAGCTCGTCATGGCGTGCGATATTGCCCTGTCGGCAAGAAGCGCAAAGTTCGGCCAGGCCGAAATAAATCTCGGTATAATCCCCGGTGCCGGAGGAACGCAGCGCCTCGCAAGGGCTGCCGGAAAATCGAAAGCAATGGAGATGGTGCTGACAGGGAACCTGATCACTGCTGACGAAGCGGAGACGATAGGCCTTGTCAGCAGGGTTTTCGATGACGAAAAACTGATGGAAGGAGCCCATGAAATGGCATCGCGGATATCCGATCATTCGCTTTTTGCGCTGGAACTCGCCAAGGAAAGCGTAAACAAGGCATTCGAAACAAATCTTCTCCAGGGTCTCGACATCGAACGGAGGAATTTCATAACATCGCTGGTCCACGCCGACGGGAAGGAAGGCATCGATGCATTTCTCTCAAAGAGGAAGGCTGTGTGGCAGGGATGAAGACGATTGAATTCGGAATGGAAGGTTACGTCGCGACAATAACGATGAACCGCCCGGAAAAGCTTAACGCGCTTAGCAGAGAAATGCGCATCGAATTCATAGATGCGCTGCGGAGGGTGAATTCGGACGACAGAATCAGGGCTGTTGTGATTACAGGCGCAGGAAACGCCTTCTGCGTCGGCGCTGACCTCGATTCAATGCCCGGGAGTCTGTCCGCCGATCTTTATGAAACATTCCATCCGATTATGCGCGGCATAAGATTCAGCCCCAAGATATATGTGGCCGCTGTGAACGGTGTTGCCGCAGGTGCGGGCATCAGCATCGCGGTCGCGTGCGACCTGAGGTACTGCTCAAAGGGAACGAGGTTCGTGACCGCTTTCCACAGGATTGGCCTCGTTCCGGATACGGGACTGTCATACATGCTTCCGAGACTTGTTCAGCCTTCGTCCGTCTATGAGCTTCTCCTTGCCGGGGGCGAAATGACTGCAGCCGAGGCGGAAAAGCTTTCTCTCTTCCGCATATCCGAGGATCCGCTGACTGACGCTGTTCATAGGGCAAGAGCGATATCGGAAGGGCCGTTTCAATCATATTCTCTGAGCAAAAAACTCCTGAACAGGGCAGTATTCGGCGATGGGGACGCATTCCTGAAGGAGGAAGCTGAGGCACAGGAGGAACTCGGGAAGTCATCCGATTTTCGTGAGGGGGTCAGTGCGTTCAGGGAAAAGCGAAAGCCGGTTTTCAGCGGGAACTGACCGTTACCGGGCAAACTCATATTATCTTCAGGTAGAAAAGGAATGCAAGGAGGACGAGGATTATGATGGCGATCACAATTAATTTTACTGCCCAGGTCCCTTCCTCCTCCTTCCGTGCAGTTTCCCTTTCAGCGATCTCCTCATCGCTCATCTGTTCCACGCCTATCAGCCGATCCAGCTCATCCACCCATTCATCAAGGCCGTCCTTCGGTTCGTCCTGGACCTGTGTTTCCTCTCCCTCTCCAGTCACACAGTCACCCCTTACTTGGGCACCTTTTCCCAGTCCTTTATGAACCGTTCAAGTCCAGTATCGGTGAGTGAATGCCTGATCATCTGCTTCAGGACGGCAAACGGAAGTGTCACAATATCCGCGCCGAGCATTGCTGCATCAACAACATGAATCGGATTCCTGACGCTTGCCACAAGAATCTCGGTATTGAAGTCGTAATGACTGTAGATTTCTGTTATCTCCCTGATGATCTGCATTCCCTCGTTTCCGATGTCGTCCAGTCTGCCGATGAAGGGGCTGACATAGGAAGCGCCAGCCTTTGCCGCGAGTACCGCCTGGTTCGCAGAAAAGACCAGCGTCATATTCGTCATGATGCATTCGGAACGGAGAGCCCTGCATGCTTTAAGTCCTTCGGCTGTCATGGGTACCTTGACGACGATCCTCCTGTTGATCTTCGCAAGCTCCCTTCCTTCCTTCATCATGCCACTGAAATCAGTGCTTAGCACCTCAGCGTTCACGGGTCCATCGATGATGCGGCATATCTCCCTGAGCACTTCGCTGAACTTCCTGCCCTCCCTGGAAACGAGCGACGGATTTGTCGTAACGCCGTCAATTACCCCGAGTTCCCATGCCTCCCTGATTTCACCGATGTTTGCGGTATCCAAGAAGATTTTCAACTCTTTCACCAGCTATTGTTTAATTTTAACCAGTTTCTCCGCCCTTTGGGCGATATTCCGGGGTGTCAGGCCGTATTTTGCCAGAAGCTCGTTAGCCTCGCCAGACTCACCGAAAGTATCCTCAGTTCCGACCTTGTCCACAAGGACAGGGTATCTCTGTGCGACAGCCGAACAGACGGCGTCGCCCAGGCCGTTGATCACGCTGTGCTCCTCGGCCGTTACGATGCAGCCTGTCTTCCGCGCATATTTCAGCAGGGCATCGGCGTCAAGCGGTTTTATTGTGCTCATGTTGATGACCGAAGCATCGATTCCTTTTCCGGAAAGTATTTCAGATGCGTTCAGAGCTGAATGGACCATCTGACCGGTGGCGACAAGCGTTACGTCTCCCCCGTCTCTCAGCACGGATGCTCTGCCCAGCCTGAAGTCTCCGTTGACATCGCCGATGGACGGCACATCGGCCCTTCCGAATCGCATATATGCAGGTCCACGGTATTCGGATAGGGCATAGGTTGCCTGATATGTCTCACGGGCGTCCGCAGGAACGACAACGGTCATGTTCGGGAGACCCCTCATGAGGCCTATGTCTTCAAGCATCTGGTGTGTTGCGCCGTCCGGTCCGACCGACAGGCCGGCATGGCTGGCCGCAATCTTGACGTTGGATGACGGATAGGCAATCGACTGCCTGATCTGGTTATATGTCAGTCCGGTGGCGAAGACTGCAAAGGTGGAGGCGAAGACAGTCTTTCCGGCCATTGCCAGGCCGGCAGCAATCGTTACCATGTTTGCCTCCGAGACACCGCAATTGTAAAATCGCTCCGGGAAAGCCTTTCCGAACTCGCCTGTTCTGGTGGAGACGGAAAGATCGGCGTCGAGAACAACAAGATCCCTGTTCTTTGAGCCGATTTCGGTCAGGGCTCTTCCGTATTCTTTCCGCTGGCTCTCCATTTTCGGACTGCCAGAATCCATTTTCATTTCACACCGTCCAGCTCCCTGAGAGCCCTCGCAAGTTCTTCGCCGTTCGGTGCCTTTCCATGGAATGCGACGTTGTTTTCCATGAATGAGACGCCTTTCCCCTTCACTGTCTTTGCTATGATCGCCGTGGGAGCGCCTCTGCACTGCAGTCCCTTCCGGTATGCATTGATTATCTGGCTGAAATCATGTCCGTTGATTGATATGACGTTCCATCCGAACGCCTTCCACTTTTCGTCAAGAGGTGTGGTATCGAGTATGTCCTTGGTGAAACCGTCATTCTGAATACCGTTTCTGTCCACAAAGACGGTTATGTTATCAAGTCGCCTGTGCGAGGCGAACATTGCAGCCTCCCAGGTCTGTCCCTCATCATTCTCCCCGTCGCTGAGCAGGGCCACTATGCGCCGGCGGCTGCCGTCAAGTCTGGAGGCAAGAGCAATTCCACAAGCTATCGAAAGACCCTGTCCCAGGGAACCAGTGGAGACCTCAACACCGGGAACCCCTGTGTGGGCATGCCCCTGCAGTCTGCTTCCGATCTTTCTCAGTGTGATGAGTTCGTTCTTTGGAAAATAGCCAGCCGCGGCAAGAACCGAATAAAGGGCCGGCGCGGCATGTCCCTTGCTGAGTATGAAAATATCCCTGCCATCCCACCTGGGATTCGCCGGATCGTGCCTGAGCAGGCCGAAATAAAGCGCTGTCAGAATGTCTGTGCTGGACAGCGACCCGCCGGGATGACCGGAGCCTGCTGCATTTGTCATCCTGACTATGTCCTTCCTGACCTCTCTGGCAATTCTTTCAAGTTCAGGAATGGAAGGTGCCTCGGGGGTTTGTTCAAACAATTGATTTCACACCTGATAAATGCGATTGTATCCGCATATTTAACCTTTTGAACCGGCCGGCTCATTTTCCACAATACAGATTGTAACAACCACATTTTCTTGAAACAGGGGAGTTCCCTTCGATATCGCGTCGATCCCGCAGTAAAAGCACGATGCAGGCCTCTACCATACCACTACCGCGGCACGAAGCCATCTTCCATCACCATCTTTATGGCACTTGGATATGCCTTGAGTTCCTCCGCATGCACCCTGCTCATCAGTGTTTCCGGGGTGTCGCCGGGCAGAACCTGCACCTGTCTCTGGACTATTACGGGTCCGCCGTCCACGTCGTCGGTAACGAAGTGGACAGTGCATCCGCTGACTTTCTCCCCATTTTCGAGTACCGCCTTATGTACCTTCAGGCCGTACATTCCCTTCCCGCCGTACCTCGGCAGGAGCGAAGGGTGTATGTTTAGTATACGCATCGGAAACGCAGACACTGTCTCGTGCGAAAGTATGCGCAGATAACCTGCCAGGCATATAAGATCCGGTTTGAGGGCAGTGAGACGGGAATGGAGTGAGGAATCAAATTCCTCCTTCCGCATGCCCTTCCTGTCTATGACCGTGGCCAGTATGCCTTCGCGCTCGGCCCTGCGGATGGCGAATGCAAGCGGATTGTCGGTCACCATCTCCACAACTCTTCCTGAGAGACAGCCTGTGCGGCAGGCGTCTACTATCGACTGCATCGTGCTGCCATTGCCTGAAGCAAGGACGCATATGCTGTATTTTCCATCGCTCATGGAGTTTCAGCTTTCAACGCGTGGTGCGAGAAGATACTTGACGTGTCCGCTGCCGCCTGCAATTTCGAACTCAAGCTTGACAGGATAATTGTTTCCGAGGTTTATCTTCACTTCGCTTCCGCCTGAAATGGCCTTTGCCATATTGGAAAAGTAATCCAGGGGAAAGAGACTCCTCACTTTTCCCTTGGACTCCAGAGTGATCAGTTTCTCTTTCGGCAGTCTGAAATCAACCGAATCGGAATCACCTTCTGAACTCATTTCAAAATAGTCGTCATCCGCCACAAGTGCGATATGATCCGAGACACTCTCAGATGCCCTGATGCCGTAATTCAGTTCTTCAGCTTTCAGCTTGATTGTTGTGGGCAGGTCTATGTTAGGCACCTTGGGATCAGACATTCCTGCAGTGTCCACCAGGCTCATACGCCTGGTTACATCCCCTATCTTTACAATCAGCTGATTCTTGTCTTCATTGTGTTCCATTTTCACAATGTCGCCTGAATGCGCGAGTTTCAGTATTTCCCTCAGTTTTTCCAGATCAATACCGAGTTCAGTGTCCTCGCCAGCGAATTCCTCAAATGCCTGTTTGCCCAGCGACATCTCCACCATAGCGACGTGCGCCGGGTCGACCGCCTTCAGTGAGATGCCGTCTGCGTCAACATTGAATTTTGCTTCATCGACAAGCGTTGATATTACATCGACTATCTGTTTCAGAACTTCTGCCTTCGCGCTGGATTTGAACATTTGAGATTCCTTCGGGCGGTTAAAATGCTTTGAAAATATAATTGTTATGTTGGTCTGCAGTCGGGTTGCCCGGTTCACCTGCTTCAGTACTCCCTCCAGGAGTAACTGCAGTTTGTGCACCGGTATATCCTTGTCTCCGGCTCGTCTGCGGCCCGCGTCTGCCTGAGCACCCAGTAGGCCTCGTTGTTGCCGCATTTGGGGCACTTCACATCAGTCTTGGGAAGTGTATCCGATCGCCCTTCAACAACCAGAAGTTCTCTGTTTGCATTCATCTCGGACCTTATGGTTCCTGAGGATGCCTTTGCCACAGACCCTTCATATCCGCATCTCCTGCATTTCATCTTTCCATTTTCAGGAAACATAAGCGACTTACATTTCGGGCAAAACATGATTACATACCCAACTTAAGATGTACTGCTTTAAAATCCTTTTGACCACTTCAGCCCTCAATTGAAGGTCCGCTCGTACGTTCGTGTCTCCACCGTTCCAGCCTTTCATCATGACACACAGATTTGAGTACCTGGCAGGGAGAAATGCCATGGCCAACCGGCATCCAGCCGTGTTCCGCGCGGACGGCAGCCGGCAGCAGTTTCACAGTACTAGCCGCTCATATATGAAACCCCTTGACTAATGTGCATATAAATGTCTGTAATGGTGCAAATGCGAACAAGGCACATTGGGGGAGGGCATCTCGGGGAAAAGTGTAATTTTTCGTACGAACACAGCAGTCACAGCAGTTCCCATTCGCTCGTCTTTCTTGTACCTGACTTCAGGTTCTCACCGGCAGAAGCCGTCTTGGACGCGAGTTGTGAGAAGTTGAAATCCCTGCCATTTCCATTCTGCTGGTTGTGTTTCCTGTTGAGACTGGCCATGTAATCCTTGCCCAGTGCCCGTTCAACGAGCTTTCTGGTGCTTTCCTCCTTTATCTTGTTTTTTCTTATGACTGACATATCTGAAGTGTTTCCTTCAGCTCTGTAAAGCTTTACGATGGGCGGTCCCTGGTAACCGGAGGCATTCGCAGCGTTCTGCCGGTAGCTGCTTCTTTCACCTCTATAGCTGGCCGCTTCGTTTCCTGCGGTACCGCGATAAACGTTTTGTCTGATCTGTGAGGTTCCGTAAACATCGTCCCAGGACGAAGGCCTCCGAACCTGAGGACGGGGTATCACTTCGGGCCGTTCAGGATAGTGTAGCGGTCCTGTCCTGTATGAAATCGGCGTTTTTTCGCTAGCCTGATAGGCTGAAGGAACAGGCGTCATGCCCGACGACGCGGGATAGAGCGCTCTCATGTTCTCAAATCCTGCAGCAGCTCTTCTCCTCGCCGGCATCAGCGAGTGAATAAAGCCTGCAGGCTTCGAAAGGATGGCATGTGCATATGCATGGTCGTTAGGCTGCTGCCCTCCCGAAACGAGTATGTTTGTTGTCGGAGCGCCGTACCTGGACACATATTCGAGCTCCCTCCTGCTCTGGGACGAAAGTATGCCTCCGACGTAAGCAAATGCAAGTGTAATCAGATAATTTCCAACCTTGAAAGAGGCAGCTGTCCTGAGCTCGTCTATGAACGAACCAACATAGGTGGTGGCGAAACTTACGTATGGCGCCGCGATCGGCAGTCGCTCTAGCGCGTCCTTTACGAGCGTATAGGTGAGTATGGTGGCGTTCTGAAATCTTATTGGTATGACTCCGGCCTGGAGAGCACTGGAGAGACCAAACAGCACTATCACAGGCAGCAGTGCGGCAAGAATGGCGCGGAACGGTGAGCCCGCGCGTCTTCCCCCTATGAAACCGCCGATCATCTGTCCGAGAAGCGGGAGCCAGTAGAGCATGAGTGAAATCATCAAGATGTATTTTGAGGCGCTCAGAATGCTGTAGGGTTTGCCCGAGCCGCTCTCTCTCTTTCTGGCGTTATCGCTTTTCGGAAGCTGGTATACAGAAGGCTGTGCGATCATTCCCTGCGGTATCCTGTACATGTCCTCTGAATTGAACGGCTCCTGATAATAGCGTTTCAACTCGAATCACCGGTCTGACATCTGTCAGACAGTATGTGTACGGTTGTATTTAATGTTGTTCAGAAGTTCGGATTCCGCTACGGAATCCTTTCTGCCGGGGATATGCAACTGCATTCAGGCGCTCTTGGAATTTGTCCTTCCTGCACGGTGGTGCCGTTTCCTCTCAACACCGAATCCAGCAACACTGTGCTTCACGGGTTCTGTTTCAGGATTTCAGGAATACAATCAGTTTTAATTCCAATAGTTGTTTATGCTTAGTCATCGAGGGGAAGATCAGTTTGAATCTCCTTATCAAGAACGGCCTTGTCGTCACCCAGGACGATTCACGTTCCGTAGTGAAGGGCAGTATCTACGTCGAAGACGGGATTATCACCGAAATCGGTAGCAAAGCGAGAAAGGACGACTATGTTATTGATGCGGGCGGAGGGATTGTAATGCCCGGCCTGATCAATACACATACCCATGTCGCGATGACTGAGTTCCGTGGTAAACTCGACGACATGAACCTCGAGGCTTTTATCGAAAAAACTTTCAGTCTCGATAACCACAGGACCAGGGCTTCGATTGAGTTCTCGACAAAACTTTCGATCCTGGAGATGATAATGTCCGGGACAACTGCATTCTTGGACATGTATTATTCGGAGGACATTATCGCCGATATGTGCAAAGTTGCAGGCATAAGGGCATTTCTTTCTTGGGTTGTCCTGGATGAAGACAAGACCACCCAGAAAGGAAAGCCTCTGTCAAACGCCGAAAATTTTGTAAAGTCGCACGGGAACAACCCTCTGATAACCCCTTCAGTTGGACTTCAGGGGGTCTATGTATGTTCGGAGGAGACATGTAGGGCTGCCAGGGATCTTGCATCAAGGTATACAACACTGCTGCACATGCATTTGTCGGAGACAAGGGCGGAGGTTTATAATCATCAGAGGATCTTCGGAAAGAGGCCCGTCGAATGGCTGAACGGCTTTGACTTCTTCGAAGGCTCCCCGGTAGTGGCGGCGCATGGTGCCTGGTTGATCAAGAGTGAAATGAGAGACTTGTTGAACGGCGGGGTGAGTGTGGCTCACTGCGCGCGATCGAACATGAAGCTGGGTTCCGGCATTGCGCCGGTCAAGGAAATGATGGATATGGGCATCAATGTATCGGCAGGAACAGACAGCGCAACGACCAGCAATAATCTTGACATGTTTGAAGAGATGCGCACCGCCTCTTACCTCCAGAAGGTATCAAAATGGGATTCGAGCGTCGTAAACGCCATGCAGACGCTGGACATGGCTACCAGAAACGGGGCAAAGGCACTGCGTTCGTTCGACAAAATTGGTTCGCTGGAGATAGGCAAGAGAGCCGACATAGTCATTCTTTCTCCCAGGAGTATAAGGATGAATCCACTTAATGCCTCCAGCGCAATAACAAACATAGTCTACTCCGCACAGGGAAGCGATGTTTACACAACAATTGTTGACGGAAAACCGCTTCTGCTCGAAGGAAGTCTATCGAACGAGCTGAATAGAATGAACCCTCTGAACCGGTGATCTCGCTCTGGAAAACAGTAAGATCCTGCCATCGCACCACATGCCAGTGCAATCTCCTTCCTTTTTTTCCGAATTGCCTTGCGGCCGGATGCTGCTTGAGAAAATGATTGCCGATCTTCAAATTACACAACTGCCGACTGTAATTCATTCCATTTTGAATTATTGAAACCTGCGGTTGCGCTAAAATCTGAAACCTCCTCTTTCCAAATCTCGGTAATAATCAGTCGGCTGCTATGCCGCGCATCCTTTACGCAGCTGGCAGGTTTTCATTCTGTTGCAGGGCATACCAACACCAAATTCATGAAAATCCAGCGGCCAGACGAATATGCTGGTCCCGCACCGCATGGGCACTGCATGACATGCCGGCATATTCAACGTTTCCGAAATTCACAAAATGCCTGAAAATGCGGCATGAAATCTGCCGGTGTCATTACGGAGCCTGCGGAGTCTGGTCCGATACCAATCGACTCAACCCGCTTTCGGCGTCATAGTTTGTGAGTGATGTTTCCGGAACTGCCTCAGAATCGCGAATCGGTGGAAACTACTTATATATGAATAGTGCAATTGTATCGTAGTCAAATGGCACAAAAACGCAAAGTTTGGCTTCTTGCCCATTTTCGAATAGGGCTCATACGCGAAGGCATTGAAAAAGCGGACGGTCTTAACCGCCTGGCCAGGGTAATAGGATACAGGTCAAGAATACATCCTGCCTGGCCGCTGAGACAGATTCTGGTGGGAAGGCAACCGTTTCCGTTCGACAGGCTCGAAAAGCTTGCTGCTTTTCTTGAATATGATATCGATACAGTGCTCAAGTATGAAGCGGCTACACAGCGCCTTGCGAATGAGCAAACAGACAGCGCACTGAGATCCAACGGCTTTTACGCGGCATCACTTTGAACCGGATAGTCTCAGTGGCCAATATCAGACATGGTATTGCACATTGCGTATTGCTTTCGATGTCCGGTCCCGTCTCAACCATCAGGATTCAATCTTATTCCCATTTTTCCTTATCAGCATGGGTAAGACCAGTGCCTGGATAACTGTTCCAAAAATGACAACTGAGTACAGCTGATGGTCAATCAGAGAGTAGCTTAGAGCAAGGCTTGCAATCACAACACCGACAGCTCCCCTGCCCCCCAGTATTCCGGAGGTTGTGGAAGGATTCGTTTCCAGACCTAGCCTGGTACTCATCCGTCTGTTCAGGAATGCGGAAAATCCACCGGTTACTGCGAGCAGGACCGCCAGGACAACTAGCAAATCGAAACCTGGAACGATTGTGCTCAGTCCTATTATTGTGAAATAGAGCGGTATGAAGAAACTTTCGTTTATCCGATTCATTGTGCGGGTTATGATGCCGAGGAGGTTCCTCCCTACTACAACTTCGCTGATCAGCATTCCGGAGAAGAAAGCGCCAAGGACATATGTTATCCCTATGTACTGAAAGAAAGTGGAAACAAGCAGCCCGCTGAGTATAATCATTCCAAATATGATCTTTTCTCCATGCTCGCTCGCGCGCAGCCGCTCAAATGCCCTTACCACCTTTTCGGAATTCCTTGCGATGATGTAATCCAGGTAGAAGAGAAAAGCCACGAACAGAATGAAAACGACTACTTCGGGAACAACATTTCTGTCACTCAGAAAAGAGGAAAAAATAAGGAATGCAAGAAGGTCTGAAATAACGACGCTCGCAAGTATGATGGAACCGGCAGATGTCTGCAGTAGGCCGTAGCTTCTGACCAGAACTGATGCTATCGAGATAGACGGGACACCGATTGAAATTGCTATTATGATGGAAACCTCGGGATTCATCCCGAATGCCAGATACATTAGTGCCGACATTATGAACAGCGGAATCAGAAAACTCGTCGTAGTCAACGGCAGCGCTCTTGCGTATGACTTCTTGAGCAAATCGGTCGTCATCTCTATCCCGATGAGCAGCACAATGAAAAAAAGTGCCACCTCGGAAATACTCAGTAGCACCGGAGTCGGTCTTACAAAATCAAGCACGGCGGGTCCAAGGACAATGCCCCCAATGATCTCTCCCGCAACGCTCGCGAAGTCGTAATGCTCGAAAATCTGGCCCAGGACCAGTCCTGCGCTGAGAAGTATGAGTATTGCCGTTATTATGTCCATCCCACAGGGATTGCCTATTTTCTATAATAATTTATTATCTGCAGCACTTGCGATTTGAAGAAACACTGCATGTTGAACCTTCCTGTTGTCTGAAAGCTCACATGGAAATCTTTCATGATCTAAGACATAGAACGCGTATAAGGGATCGGATATGTTCCTTGTTCCTGCCTTTTTCACTCGGTATTGCAATTGACTGCGAACTTGCAAACCCGCCGGCAATTCAGCCTATTGTGCTGCCAAGTTGCTTCTTTTGGGATGGAACAACTCGGCTACTTACATTAACCACAAATTCCCGCCTCGAGCTTTTCGAAAGCAGAACGTGTCTCGTTCACCGAACGGGTTATTGGCGGCTTCCTGGCAGCGTTCTGATGCAATGTTGTGTCAAATTTGTTTTCAGATATGGAAAAATGAACCTTCTGTGATAGTGATTCTCATGCTTCACTCCACAATAAGGTTTAAATCGCATGAGAAATATGCTTTGCCGAATCCTTATCAAGGATCATAGGGGAGTCAAGTAAAAATGAACAGTAGAACGTTTTCGTTGTTGAACGCAGCAGCAGGCGGTCCGTCACCAGGCGGAGTTCCATCGGCATCTCAGGGCATAACGCCCCCGCAGATGCCCAAGCGAAGATCCAGAGGTGCATTGATTGCTGTTGTTGTTGTTATAGTGCTGATTATAGCCGGCGTGGGCATCTATTTGTCCATATCGAAGCCCGCGCCGAAGGCGACTGCATTTACAATGCCTGCCTCTGCCAGTTACAGCATAGCCGGGCAGGGAACGCCAATAACATTCTATTCGGGAACATCTCTGTCGAGTTCCTCGATCAGTTATACAGTCTGGAATTTCGGCAACGGTGTTGTGAAAAAGTACAGCGGGTCATCAGGATCCACTGTTTCATACACATACCCGAGTCCGGGGAATTATCTGGTTTATGTTGAGGTTGTGTCGACATCGAACAAAGCGTACGACAACAGTCTCAATCTTATACCCGTTTCAGTGACGCCGAGCACGACATCTACCAGTCTTGCCCTCCAGTACCCTGCGGAAATACAATTCACTGCCACTTCTGCTAACACTGAAAATATAACTGCCGGATACCCGAACGTTGTCAGCACGGGCGGGTACCTTAATGCCACCTCACTCCTGCCGGCAAGCTTTGCTAGCTACCCTATTGCATCAGGCTGGAATCTCAAGGAAATGACTTTTTCAGCAGCGAAACATTCAGCCACCTTTAATGCGACCCAGATCGCAAACGGTGTCAACTACCTCAATTTAAGCAGCAAAGATCTGGGGACGCCGGGCATATACCCCTTCACGATGAGTGTTGTCACCAACAACACGACCGCAACATCAACCTGGACATTTGTTTCCACTACGGCTGTAGGCACTTTTTCAGTTAAGCACTCCTCTTCACCCTCAACGCATACAGGCATTGTCGACGCCACATGGATACCGGGAGGTTACGCCACACTTGACCCTGCGATAGCCTACGACACTGTGAGCTACGAAGCAATCTTCAATCTTTACCAGCCGCTCGTGCAGTATGCGCCAGGAAACAGCGCATCCTCTTACATACCGGTTGTGGCCACTCAGGTTCCAACAAAAGCAGACGGATTAGTAGCCAGCTCTACCGTCGGCAACATAACCTATGTCAATTACACGTTCAACGTCAATGCCACGCTGAAGTTCGCCAACGGCCAGCCTGTCACTCCCTATGATGTATACTTCTCGGTGCTGCGCACCCTTCTCTTTGCAAACGACCCCGGCAGGCCGGGATGGCTGCTTGCACATGCCCTTATTCCCGGGGTATCAATTTACGGACCGTTTAACACAACCCCGTTCTGGGTCGACCACGCTGTCACCTTCAACTCTACCTCGGTTACTTTCCACATCCTGCCAACAACCAACCAGTCTGTATACGGTGTCACTCCGATAAACGGCACCAACGCCGCCTATATGGCTACCGGCACCGCATTGAGTTCCACTGCTGCGGCAAAGAAGAGTCTTGCTGCAACTGAGTATTCCAGCTACGGTTCATCTGTATACTTCCTCCAGCTGCTCACGCAGCCTGTCGGTTTTGTTATGGATGCAGCATGGGCGAATTCCAGCGGTGCGTCGATTGGCACATTTGCTACGAATTACACGGCAGCTGGTCTTGGCTATTCGACAGCCTTCTTTAATTATCAGCAGTACGGCAATGCAGCCAACTGGAACACGAAGCTTCAGTTCGGCAGCATGGGATCGGGACCGTACATTGTCCAGTCAACCCTTCCAGGTCAGGTCATAAGCTTTGTTCCGAATCAGAATTACTCCCAGACTATGGACTACCCTGCTCCGAGTGCACTCCAGCCGAGAATAACCATTTACTACTACACATCGGAATCGGTAGCACAGGAAGCATTCCAGACCGGTGCTGCTGACTTTGCCGAGGGTGCATTCCCGCCAAGCTCCACGCCGCTGGTACTGAAAATGATAAAGGCCGGTCAGGCCAATTCCATAACAACCCCCGAACTCGCACTGTTCACATGGTTCTTCAATCTGCAGACGAACGTCACAGATCTTCAGTCGGTATCCTCTGGGACAGTGTCTTTCCCGAAGTCATCCATAATATATGAGAACGCCACGGGCGTGAACTCCACTTCGAGCGGCACGGGAATTCCGGGCAGCTGGGAAGTTTCTCTCTTCTTCGCAAACCTTAGCGTGAGGAGGGCATTCACATACGCGTTCGACCAGGCGCAGTACATGTCGATGAATACGAACAGCGGAATCAAGTTCGCTGAGAATCTTACCGGTTTCCTTCCTTCGGGCCTGCTTGACTATCCCGGGAACATATCAAACATGACCTATAATCACTGGGTACCGTATTACAACATGACACTCGCCAAGTACTACTGGAGTCAGTCACCATATGCGAACGCAACGGCAGGTTCGATAACATTCCCGATATTCTCCATATCCGGCAGTCCGATACAGGACTCGATGATAGAGTCCTACTGGATACCTGCCATTGAGAATGCAACCAACAACGCTGTCAAGCCGTTCCTTCAGGACATCAACTTCGCCACGCTTCTATCAGTCACTGCTGTTCCGGCAGCCCAGAATCCGCTGCCCCTGTACTTCCTCGGATGGATAGACGACTATCCTGACCCGACAGACTTTGCGGCGCCTTTCGTCCAGCCATACGGAATATACTCGTATCCTGACGGACTGTTTTCGGGACCCGGATTCAACGCTACGACAAATCCGCACCAGTGGAAGATGATTAACGAGATGTGGAATGCGAGCGCAGCAGGCGCTGGCGAGCTTGTGCCCACACAAAGGGCAAACGACTACTGGCTTGCGGACTACCTCTCGGTGAAACTGGATCTTCTGGTCGGTGACTACCAGCCAATAGCCATCGCCTACTACAGGTCATGGATACCTGCTTCCTCGATGAAATGGTCGGCGTCCCCGGAAGCATCGCTGAGCTTCCTGATACTGTTCCCGGTGACGAAGACCTGAATTCTGAACCAGCGGTCAAACGAATGTAAATCTTTTACCCAAACATCTTCCCTAACTTTTGATTGATTGACAGCAATTACAGCGGCGATTACTTTGATGTTGGACTTCAGGTTTGAACCGGATCTGAAGAAACGCTCAAAACGATTAAATATTTCAGCAATTTAGGGAGGGTCTGCATTCGTCATGAGCATCAACCTTCCGGACGATTCTGATATTCTGCTGAGGATCGAGGACCTCAGGACATATTTTTTCGTCTATGATGGTGTTGTAAAGGCTCTCGACGGCGTAAGCCTCTACGTCAGGAAGGGAGAAACGCTCGGAATTGTCGGTGAGACAGGATGCGGGAAGAGCGTCACCGCATTCTCAATACTCAAGCTCATACAGGATCCTCCGGGAAGAATTGTTTCGGGTAAAATAATTTACAAAGGCGCGGATCTTACGCGTTATCTTCCCTATGAGGCGAAATATGTAGAAAGGGGAAGCAGAACCAAGGTCATCAGGAATAAGAGGATTATCAAGCTCACGGAGAGAATTTTCCAGGGTATCCGCGGAAGGGAAATTTCCATGATATTCCAGGAGCCAACGACCGCGCTCAATCCTGTCATGACGGTGGAGAGGCAGGTAGGGGAAGCGCTGCTCATGCACAGAAAATCGGAAATTGTCGATTCCATACTTTCAAAGGGTTCTGTTAACTTCGACGGTCTCAGGGCTGAAATGCAGAGGATCGCCGAAGAGTTCGATCTTGCCGAAAGCGATAGTGAAAAGCTGCGTTCAAATGCCATGGATTCACTTTCGAAATATGTCAGGGACGAAAAACAGAGAAGCCAGCTGTGCGATATCATACTCTCGCGGGGAAAGAAGAGAAGCAGGAGGATCAGGGAAGCGATCCAGACGGCAAGGATAGGTTCCATTTCCGAGGCAGCAAAGCATCTGCTGGAACTGGAGAAGGAGTTAGACCGCCTGGCCAAGAATGAACGCAATGAGATCCTTCTCGGAAATGACCTTGCTGTGCTGAATGGGATAACATCGCAGGTGAGGAAGAGCAGGCGCAGACTTGCGATCCGGAGACTCAATATTGCCGCCAGAAGGCAATGCGACATGAGCATCAGGTCGGAAGTCGCTCTCTGGGTGGAAGGTCTCCTCAAGCAGGTAAGCATACCGGACGCTCATAAAATACTGAGCAGTTACCCGCATGAGCTGAGCGGTGGCATGCAGCAGAGGGTGATGATCGCGATGGCCCTGTCATGCAATCCTTCGCTGCTGATTGCGGATGAGCCAACCACTGCCCTCGATGTAACTATCCAGGCGCAGATACTCGATTTGATGCGGAAATTGAAGAGCACCACCAATTCTTCCATTGTGCTTATAACGCATGACCTCGGTGTGATATCCGAGATCTGTGACCGGGTGGCAGTCATGTACGCAGGTCTCGTGGCCGAAACAGGGTCTGTCAGGGAAATATTCAAGAATCCGCTTCACCCTTATACCAGGGGACTGCTGGCTGCGATTCCGCGTCTCGACATGCCCGGCAAGAAACTGACCACGATATCGGGGAACGTTCCAAATCTCCTTCATCCTCCGGATGGATGCCGCTTCCATCCGAGATGCCCCTTCGTAATGGACATCTGCAGAACAACAATACCGATGCCCGTGGAAGTGACACAGAATCATACAGTAAGCTGTTTCCTTTACGGCGGTGGTAATCATCAGCCATGATGCACTTTACATGGATGTAAGACACCTGAAGCAGCTCTTCCCCATTAAGGCAGGGGTAATGTCAAGGAATATAGGCTATGTTCATGCTGTCGATGATGTCTCCTTCCAGATATACCGTGGCGAGACAGTGGGACTGGTGGGCGAAAGCGGCTGCGGGAAGACAACAACCGGCAGGACGTTGCTCAGGCTTCTTGAACCGACATCCGGACAGGCTTACATCGATGCGCCGCCCGAGATATTCGATGAGATCGGCGAGTTGTATCGAAGGCTTGAAGAGAGCGGAAATATCTCTGAGGAGGAAACAGACAAGATCGTCGGTAAACTGAACAGTTATGCCAGAAGCTATTCCATATTCAAGGCAAAGAGCCATCGCCTCAAAGAGATCAGAAGAACAATGCAGATTGTATTCCAGGATCCATTTGCATCACTCGATCCAAGGATGCTGGTTAAGGATATAATCGGCGAACCGCTTCGCATCTACAAGCGCGGGACATGGGTAATGAACCCTGACGGCGAATCAGCAAGCCGGGGACGGACGCCTTCCGGCCCGAAAATGACGAAGAGCGAAATAAAGGAACGTGTTTCATCCCTGATAACAGACGTCGGTCTCAATGAGGAACACCTTTATCGTTTCCCCCACGAGTTCAGCGGCGGACAGAGACAGCGCTTATGCATAGCGAGAGCTCTTGCCCTCGACCCGAAATTTGTCGTTCTTGATGAACCTACATCTGCGCTCGATGTGTCGGTGCAGGCGCAGATACTGAATCTGCTTCGAAATCTGCAGGCCAAGAATAACATGTCCTACCTTTTCATATCGCACCATCTCAGTGTCATAAGAGCGATGTGTAACAGAGTTCTCGTGATGTATCTGGGCAAGATAGTCGAGGTCTCTGCCACAGAGGAACTGTTCATCCATCCCCTTCACCCGTACACGCAGGCGCTGATATCCGCGATCCCCATACCTGACCCCCTACTCAGGAGGGAAAGGATACTGCTTTCGGGGGATGTTCCCAGCGCCGCGTCTCCGCCGAGCGGCTGCAGGTTCAGAACGCGGTGCCCCTATGCCGAACAGATATGCAGGGAAAAGGAACCAAAGCTGGAGGACTGGAATCACACAGGGCATCTTGTTGCATGCCATCTCATCCACAGGATGGACAGCAGGATAATCGGCGCTGCAGAAAGGGCGAGCGTAATAGCAGGCGAGCATTTCGACGAATCCGTTCTCAAGGAGGCTGCCTGAATCCACGGCTACCGGTATTTTACTTCTGGAAAAATGAAATGTTATATAGTTCGATTACAGTCAGAGTACTGTGGTAAGGGTTCCGCCTGCTATACCAGCCCGGCTTCTCCAGGATGAGTGAGACATAAGATGAAGATGAGTACCTACATCATTCGCAGGCTGCTGCTTCTTATCCCCGTTGTTCTTGGAGTCACGGTTTTTACCTTCCTGCTTACAAGGGCGGACATCGGTCTCTGGGTGAGTTCCCTTGTAGGAAGAATAAGGACTCCCGCTGCCAGAGCGAAGATAATCGCGGAATATCATCTGAAAGCGCCTGTTTTCGTCCAGTACTTCTACTATATGCAGGGACTTGTTACCGGTCACTGGGGATTCACCAGCGGCTTTGACGTCCTTGTGGGCACCTACAGGCCAGTCCTTCAGGTTATGGAGGAACGCCTTCCCAATACCATCGAACTGGCTATAGCATCGATAATCCTCATCATCATTTTCGCCATCCCCCTGGGCGTAATTTCCGCAGTGAGGAGGGACAAGTTGCCTGACCATGCATCGAGGCTCTGGGCCATGATCAGCTACTCGACGCCGACATTCTGGCTAGGTCTCCTTATAATCTTCGCAGTCGCTCCCTACATTCCCATAACAGACATTTCCGGCGCACTGAATTCATCGTATTACTTTACAGCGTCAGGCAGATTTGAACCCTGGGTTGTACACCAGGGTGCATTGATTCTCGGCACCAGACCGACCGGATTCCTGATTATTGATACACTCCTTTATGGCGATTTTCCGGCATTTCTGAATGCGCTTGGCCATATTGCACTTCCTGCCCTGACGGTAGCACTGACGAGCATGGGGGCAATAGTGCGTTTCCTGAGATCGAGCATGCTGGATGCCATGGGGCAGGATTACGTGCGCACGGCAAAAGCAAAAGGTCTGCCGCAGAAGCGCGTCATCAACAAGCATGTCAAGAGGAACGCGTATTCAGCGACGATTACCATCCTCGGGCTGCTGCTGGCATCCCTGATGGGCGGCGTGGTGATCACGGAGGACATTTTCTCGTGGCCCGGGATTGGATACTGGCTGGCCGAGGCCGCAATAGTGGATGATTTTGCGTCTATCATGGCATCGGTCTTCGTATTTGCAATCATCATTGTCGTTGCAAACCTTATTGTCGACATAATCTACGCATACCTCGATCCAAGGGTCAGGCTGGGGTGACAGGGCAATGGCAGGCGCGTACGGCAAAAAACAAAAGACAGTGATTGGCTCGCTTGCGCCAAGAATCGACCAGTTCAAGAGGCAATTTTATTATTTCAAGCAGAGTCCGCTTGCACTCGCGGGTCTCATAATGACCTCCTTCTTTGTCTTTCTGGCAATTTTTTCACCTGTGCTTACAACCGGAAACCCGTACCAGCTCTATCCCATAAACAGCCTTCAGAACAACTTCATTCCATGGTTTCAGTCATGGAAATATCCCCTCGGCACAACGTATTTCGGCATCAACCTGCTTCCAGCCGTCATTAAGGCGGCAAGAGTGGATCTGGGCATTTCAGTTTCTGTCGTGGCGTCGGGCGCACTGATAGGCATACTGCTCGGTGCATTTGCGGGCTACAAAGGCGGGGTCGTCGACGACGTCCTCATGCGTATCACCGATGTCTTTTTCTCCATTCCCTTTATTGTGCTTGCAATTGCCATGATCGTTGTTTTCAGGGAGGATTTCGCTCATGTCCCGGGCGGTGTTCTCACGCTCCTGGTGGCTTCCCTCATCATAATATGGTGGCCGACATACGCAAGGCTGGTCAGGGGACAGGTGCTTTCTGTAAGGGAGCTGAAATATGTCGAGGCGTCAAAAGCATCCGGATCCGGCGCAGCCAGGATTATCTTCAAGCATGTGATACCAAATTCAATTTACCCTGTGTTTGTTCAGATGTCGCTCGATGTAGGCAGCGTCGTCCTGCTGCTTGCAGCGCTTGACTACATAAACATAGGCATAAACTTCATTTACCTGCCTGAATGGGGAAATCTGGCAACATACTTCCAGTACAAGAGTGTCGGCATAATAGAGGCACTTCAGTACCCCTGGACATTTGTCGTTCCCGGACTTGCCATTCTCCTTTATTCTCTCGGCCTCAATCTTCTCGGTGACGGTCTGAGGGACATACTCGACCCGAGAATGAGAAGATAATTTCGGCAAAATGTCAGAAAAGATTAATACCAACCTGTTGCTGGAGAGTCCCGAAAGCTGTGCGGGAAGGACATGCTGAAGTTTTCTGATGCCGCCTTCCTCCGTCAAGCTTTCATGATGTGAAGAGCGCATGACAGACGTATTTCAAGGGAAATGTATGAAAGATATTGCAGGAACTTTTTCGACTGCACGGGTGATGTAAATGAAATTCCATTTTTTCGGCGGTGCCGATGAGGTCGGAGGACTCGCAGTGATGATGGAGGACGGCTTCGGGAAGGTCATGTTTGACTATGGTCTCATACCCCGCGATCCTCCTGTCTACCCCCTGCAGGCTCCGCGTGTCGACCAGATAGTGCTCACGCACGCCCATGTGGACCACTCCGGCATGATTCCATGGCTCACAGCCATGTACCAGGTTCCCGTGCACGGAACAATGCCTACAAAGGACGTGGGCCGCATCCTGATGCTGGACAGCATAAAAGTCGCAAGGATGGAAGGGTACAGCGAACCGTATGATTTCTCGGACGTGGAGGATGCAATGAAGCTGTTTTCCGTCGAGCGGTTTGGAACACCGTTCGAAATTGGCGGGACCGAGTTTATCCCCAGGAAGGCGGGTCACATTCCCGGCGCGGCAATGATTGAGGTTCGCGGAGAAAAGAACGTGCTTTTTACAGGCGACATACACACGGCCGAAACAAGGCTGGTCGGAGGCGCGGAGTCGGTAAAAACGGATGTGATGGTTGTCGAATCGACCTATGCCGGCAGGGAGCATCCGGACAGGAAGGATGTCGAAGACCGTCTGATTGACAAGGTCAGTGAGATTGTGGACCGTGGCGGCCAGGCAATTCTTCCTGCGTTCGCAGTCGGAAGGACACAGGAATTGCTGATGATACTTGAAAGGACCGGCCTCAATATCTGGGTCGACGGGATGGGGAGAAAGGTCAACTCAATTTACATGCGTTCGAAGAATTATGTCGCCTCTGCCGAAAGTCTCAGGAAGGCATGCCTGAAGGCATATGAAGTGGAAACAGGCGAGGACAGATACCACAGCGACAGGGCGGATGTGATTGTCACCACCAGCGGTATGCTGGACGGCGGCCCCGCGCTCGGCTATATAGAACGGGTCAAAGACGATCCGAAGAGCGGCATACTGATAAGCGGATTCCAGGTCGAGGAGTCAAACGGGCACCGCCTTCTGACCACGGGTTCCCTGGAAATAAACGGAGTCATCGAAAAGATACAGTGTGAAGTCGACAGGTTCGACCTGTCGGCCCATGCCGGCCACAGCGAGCTGGTTTCGTTCGTGGAGAAATGCGATCCGGAAACCGTAATCCTGGTTCATGGGGACGGAGAGAAGAGGAAGCTTCTGGCAGACGCCCTTGACGTAAAGACCGTTCTGATGCCGAAGAAAGGGGAAAGGCTGGAAATCTGAAACTCACAGGCTTTCGCTGACCTTACGTGCGATTTCGTCCGCCATCTGTGAGCAAGTCGACGGCGCGACAGGCTTCCTGGTATACCCCGGAAGTGCAAGGTCGTATGTTACAAACTTCTTCTCCTTCACCGTGTCGTATACGGCATTCCATATCCTTTCCGCGGCCTTCCGTTCACCGAGATATCTGAGCATCATTTCGCCTGAAAGGATGGTGGCAACGGGATTGACCTTGTTCTGCCCGGCATACTTTGGAGCGGAGCCATGCACTGGTTCAAAAAGCGCTATCTCGTCGCCGATGATTGCACCCGGCGCAATTCCAAGCCCGCCGGCCAGCCCTGAACAGAGATCTGAAAGTATGTCTCCGAACAGGTTGGTTGTCACTATGACATCATAATCGTTGGGCTTTTTGACAAGCTGCATTGCCATGTTGTCAATGAGCCTTTCCTCGAACTCAATCTGCGGGAAATCCCTGGCAATACGCTGTGAAACCTCCTGGAACAGCGCGCCGGTTGTCTTCAGTATGTTTGCCTTGTGAACGGACGTAATCTTCTTTCTATTTTCCTTCACTGCATATTCGAAAGCGTACCTAACAATACGCTCTGAAGCCTTCCTGGTCACTACCGAAATGCTTTCTGCCGCGGAGTGTTCGCGGTCTATCCAGTGCTCAATGCCGGAGTAAAGTTCCTCGGTTGCTTCCCTGACGACAACCAGGTCTATGTCGCTGTAGAGTGTCCCCTCCCCTGCTATAGAGCGCGCGGGTCGTACGCTTGCATAAAGATCCAGCATCTGGCGGAGGGCTACATTGACGCTCCTGAATCCGCCGCCAATCGGCGTTGTCAGAGGTCCCTTGATGCCTACCCTGTTTCTCTTCAGGCTGTCCAGCACGTGCTGTGGCAGCGGTGTCCCCTCTTTCTGGATTACCTTTTCTCCTGCCTCGTGAATGTCCCATTCAAATTTTATGCCGGTAGCCTCCAGCACCTTAACAGCGGCACCTGTTACTTCCGGCCCTATACCGTCGCCGGGAATGAGTGTTATCCTGTATGAAGACAATAAATCACCATGGCCTGCTGCACTACATGGAACTGATTATTAATCTGTTCTTATTGACTGGCTATATTATTGGCCGGCAAATACCTTATGGGCCGGGGATGCGGGCAGAATCAGTTTCACATTCTTTCATTCAGCCCGCCCCTCTGATGGAGCCTCAGGTGGAATGTCTTTATTATGCTGTAAAGGACGCCGGGCATTTCCTCGTAATTCTTTATCTCGTACATTTTGCCCTTTCCCTTCTGCGCCATGCCGCTGCATATGTCCTCCCTGGCATCAAGCCCTGTGGTCATGACTACATGCAGTTTGGGGAAGACAGATGCCAGCTGCCTTGGATCGTGGCCCATGGTATAATTTCCGTCCGTCACAATTATGCCTATTTTATTTGTGGTTTTCGCCTTTTCAAGTTCAATTATGCCCGCACGCAGTCCTTCCTCTATATTCGTGTAGCCCATGGCATTGAGATCGAGCAGATCCCCGATGAGTTTTTCAAGGTCTGCCTCACTGTCCATCTTTTTTATGACGGTGGATCTGTTTTCGAAAAGTATAACTGCATATTCGATGCCTTTCAGCCTGTGTGCAAGAACGGCAATGGAACTCGTAGCCATCGCCAGTTTTTCACCCGTCATTGAAAGGCTCGCATCGATCATAAGGACACATGCTATGTGCTTGAGTTCCTTGCGTTCAAGAATAATGCTCTTTGAATCGATGCTGTCTATTGAGTGAACGTTGTCTAGCGTTCCCGGCACATCTATTTCCCCTTCCTCCCCGGGTGAATACTCTATTCTCCTGTTCACCATCGGCATTCTGGTGGGCCCGAGCTGATGCAGTGTTCTTTCGATTATCGCCCTTATCGCTATCTTCTTTGCAGCCTGGACCAGGGAGGGATCTTTTGCCTTGAGCCTTATTTTCTGATAGTTCTTTGCGATTGACCAGACAACATCGTCGCTGGAGCCCGACGGCAGATCAACAATGCCCTTCAGCCTCTGCATCAGATCAAGGGCATTTTCAGGCTCCAGACTCATTTCCCGATCGTTTTTTTTTCGCTGTCACTTCGGCTTATTTCCTCTGCTGAATGGGATACTTCTGCTTCGGGACTTCCCACAAATAAAGGATTGACTGCCCTGTCTATTATTTCGTCAATGACTTCATAGACGTTTTTCTTGGAATCCTCACGAAGCTCAATTCTTGTCGGAATGGCGAGATATGCAGCCCTCCTGTAATCCTCAATGCCCCTCCCCATGTAATTCATTATGGCGGCCATGCTAGTTGCGGCCCTGACGGAGGCGCCGCGTCTCACAGATGGATGAACCCTTGTCTCCCTGATTATTGATACAATGGGTCCTATGGCATCCGTGTCAGAGATGGATGTCCTTGTCTGTACTATCCTTCTCTCCTCCTCCTCGCTCTGATATGAAAGGGGGAGCAGTTCGAACCGGTCGGACAGTGCCTCAGAAATGGAGCTCGTCGCAATGAACTCCCTCGGGTTTTGCGTGGAGATTATCAGAAATCCCTTCTGTGCGAATATCGTTCCAATTCTAGGTATCTCAATCTTCATTTCGTCCATGGCTGGAAGGAGGACATTCTGCACTCCTTCATTGAGGCGGTTGAGTTCGTTGATGAAAAGGATGCCGCCCTTGGTCATCGCCATCGTAAGGGGGCCGCTTATGAACGACTCCTGGTTGTAGCCCTTCTGCATTACTACGGGCGGATCAAACCAGCCTGTGAGTTTCTGTTCGGTATAGCGTTCGTCGCCGTCAACTCTGAAAATCGGCCTGTCAAGATAGTCTGAAATTGATGCGGCCAGAATAGTTTTTCCTACACCTACGGGCCCCTCGATAAGTATGTGTTTTCCGGCGGATGCACAGATAAGCGCCTGTTCGAGTTCATTGTCCCTTCCGATTATCGAATGCTTCGCTTTGATTTTCCTGACAGCATCCTTCAAAGAGTCTCCTGTCAGCGATATCTCACGCAACGCCTCTCCTCCGGGCAGTTCAAACGCCCATTTAACATTGTTTTCGTCTGACTCTATGCCATTTTATTAATTAAATTGTCGGTATTTTGATTTGCGGTCTGAGGGACAGTTTGCGGTCGGTGGAAGGCTTCAGCCGCTTTCTCTCCTGATGCCCTCTGCCGCAAAAATAATCAGGAGCATCGCGAAACCAACTACCGGTACGACGAGCAGTAGGGTGTCTATGCTGACACCAATCTGAAATGACAGAATTTCAGAAGCCATTGCCACCGCAGTCGAGACAATAAACAACCCGGTCAGCTGAAAAAGGAAAAACCGCTCAGCGCCTCCGCGATTCTGCATGCTGCTGCCAACGGAATTCTCCTTTTCAGGCAAATTGTCCAGTGAAGCGATGACCAGCACGAGGAAGGCGCCGACAATTTCTGTCATCAGGTTTCCGGGCCTTAAGCCAATGAACACCAGCAGAGCAGAAAAGCCCAGAACAGTGGCGGCGCTTCTGTGCCTGTGTAACCTTAACATGGAAGTGGCGGCCGCGACTGCTGCAAATATGGCAATGTACCATCCCGAAACCAGTGATGCCATCACGAGCCCCGGGATCGCGAAGGCTGCAACCGTTGCCAGCGCTGCAGCTTTGTCCATGTTCACCCTCCCCGCCTCCTTGTAAATGCCGAACCGGAAAAGGAAATGTCTCCCAGATTTTCGCCATATTCCCAGACTACGGTCCTGCAGAACCTGGATGCGGCCATGGCATTATTCTGCTGATGCAGCCTCAGCAATTCCATCGTGATGTTTTCCGGAGTATCCGCGGCAGTCCTTCTGAAGGTCATAGGTACGACGAGAAGCAGGTCTCTGTGGGAAACTGCCAGCTCGGCAAGGGACTCAACCGATTCCCTGTCAAAGACAGGGCTGACCACAATGAGCTGGGCGGACGGGTGTACGTACCTGGAAGCTGTCCGATCAATCAGCAGAGGATAGCTGGTGACAGGTGTGTTCAAAAGCATGAGCGCCCTTGTTATGCGATCAAACTGTCTCCTGCCGTACCCCGCCTTTATTGAAGTCAAACGGTCCCCTATGACAACCAGTCCAACGGCATTTCTCTCCATTAATGAGTGGTAAATCAGCGAGGTGGCAGCCACAACGGCCCTGTTCATGAATGCCCTTGTAATGGCCATATCAGAAAGCATGAGCCTTGTATCGAGCAGGACCACAACCGAGCCGCTTCTCTCACTCAGGAACTCATTCATCCACAGTTCATCAGTCCTGGCAGTGGTTTTCCAGTTGATCCTTCTGGTACTCTGTCCCTCTGTATATCGGCTGATGGAATGGAATTCGTACCCTTCTCCCCTGGCTCCCGAAACGATATTCCCGGACACCTGTTTATACTTCAGCGGTTTTATCATGGAAGCATCGATCCTGTCAATCCTGTTCACAACTTCAATTTCCATGTCGCTTCCAAAACTGCCTGTCAGACTCCTCATTCCAAGTATGTCTGAAATGGTGAATGAAGGCGGACAGAAAGTGAATACGCCGCCCTGGTTCAACGCAAATTCGAAGTCGATGTCCTTCTCCATGCGCAGGTAGCATTCATGGTGAAAATGCCTGATGCCTATTCCCTGAGGCATCTTCTGGTCTATGCTGAGGCGGAAGACAAGCCTGCTGCTGCAGCTCAGATGATATCTCAGTTTCAGTACGTCGCCGGTATAGTGACGTTCGGACGGGATTTCGTATTTCGCAGTGATATTTCCGGAAGAAGGAAGAATAAACAGGGATACCGTCATAAGCACAGTTGTCGATGCAAACAGCGCAATGTACGCGGCATTACCCGTGAGCAGTGCACCAACAAGCAGGAGCGAGTCGAAAACAGCGAATACAGTCAGATTTCTTTCCGTGTTTCAGTTCACCTTCGGCACAGCTGTTTTTTCGATGGTCTCGAGAATAATGGTCTCAGGTTTTAACCCCCGCAACCAGGGATCCGGTTTCAGTATCAGTCTGTGTGAAAGCGCCTCAACAGCAAAAAGTTTTACGTCGTCCGGTGTTACGAAATCTCTTCCGTTCATGCAGGCGCATGCCATTCCCAGCCGCATCAGAGACAGGGCACCTCGCGGAGAAGAACCTATTTCCACCGAAGGATGCCTCCGTGTTGAACGGACTATGTCAACTATGTAGTTCTGGAGATCATCGGACACGTATACCGACTCCGTTGCCTCCTGTATCGAAAGAAGCTGCCTTCTGTCAATGACCCCTGATACGTCATTCCGTTCCTTCTTCCTCTGCCGCCTCCGTCTCAGTATTTCCGTCTCATGCAATCTTTCGGGATACCCGACCGAAATTCTCATTGTGAATCTGTCGAGTTGTGCTTCAGGCAGCGGATATGTTCCTTCATACTCTATCGGGTTCTGAGTGGCTATCACGATGAAAGGCTCCTGTATGGCATAGGTGCTCCCCTCGATCGTCGCCTGTCTTTCCTGCATCGCCTCAAGGAGTGCGGCCTGTGTCTTCGGCGGTGCCCTGTTTATCTCATCTGCAAGCAGTATGTTTGTGAAAACCGGTCCCTTTCTGAGCTGAAATTCGTTGGTTGCCCTGTTGAGAACATTCGAACCTGTGACATCCGACGGCAGAAGATCGGGTGTGAACTGTATTCTTTTGAATTCACATCCGAGTGCATGGGAAAAACTCCGCGCAATGAGCGTCTTGGCCAGGCCGGGAAGATCCTCAATTAGAATATGCCCGTCCGCGAAGAGTGAACAAAGCATCTTGAACAGTATGTCCCTTTTTCCGACAATGGCACTCTCTACCTCTTCTATTATTCTGTCTGCGATCTTTTTTACTTCATCAGGATTCAAAAAAACCACCATCAGTAATTTTCCACGTCGTCAAAAAATCTGAGCAAGTCCTGCTTGAAAGACTGGCTAGCGATCTGCATGGCAAAACCGTTTTTGCTCATCAGATAGTATTTTCTGAGGATATCTGATTTTTCCGTGTCGTCAAATTCACTCCAGGCATTGCTTTCCAGCAGCCTCCTCAGGTCGGACTGGCCGGTTGACATCTTCATGGACGCTCTTTCTATCATGACTGACCACAGTTCCTTCAATATGAGTTCCCGGCTGTATTCCTTTCCCTCAAGCGCCATACCGGCACGTCTGACGATCCGGGAGTATTCTGTATCCGGAAACACTTTCAGGCCTTTCCCGTCCCCCGTTCCAGTCCCCAAATTCTTTCTGTATGCCCATGAAACGAGCTCTATTTCCATTAACAGGATTGCGATTATCCCCAGAGCGAAGATCAGCAATCCGCCGTAATGAAAAAACAGATGCCATATGAGGTACAGCAGGATAATAGATATCGAAAGGATCACTATGATGCTGACTTCCTTCCCTTCTTGTCCTGCAGACGTAGTTTCAGGTGCTTCCTCCAGATCCATCACCCCCGCCCCGCCTTGATATCAGTCACCAGACTTTCAAATAGTTCAACCGCCATGCTTCTTTCCCTTTCGCCCATTTCATGCCTGCTGTACTTTGCCTCCTCAAAGAGCGATGTAATATCTGTAATCGTGCGTTCCCTGATGGAAAGCAAATCCCTTGCTCTCTCTTCGAATTCCCTGGCTGTCCAGTAGGATCTGTCGGTTGCTCCCATCCCGGCAAGGAATTCGTGCATTTGTCTGTATACCTCAAGTATGGCGTTTCTCGGATCGGATCCTGTCTTCAGATCAGCGATCTTTCCCTCAATTATATCCGCCAGCTCCTCTTTCGTGTCTGCTGATTGAGGTACGGCACTGCGCCGTTCGGCTATCATGGCGGCAACCGCAAAGAATGCGACAGCTGCGGCAAGAACAATGCCGATTGCGAGCACGGGTTGAATTGAGCCTGCGAGTGCATTGTTGCTGAGCCGGATGCCATTCAGCGCACCTGTGGAGTTGATTGACGATGTCGGAGCCGTACGGTTGAAACTCAGCACGTCATGGAGTTTCCCGGCAAAAAGCAGATAGGCGCCCAGGAGTGCAAAGAGAAAGAGGAGAGCAATAACCGTGTTCTGAATAAAGCGGCTCTTTCTGACTCCCGTGACAGGGGCGATGAAACCAAGTCCGCTTCCTCCCTTCATCAGGATCCATATAAAGTCAAAGACGATGATGCCTATGAATAGAGCCAGCAGTAGAACGACGGCGGAAGCGACCGCGTCGGGACCCAGAGTTGCAGGACTCCCGGTTATTTGAAACAGCCTGTTTCCTTTTCCCAGAGAGCTGATCAGAATCGATGAAACAACGATTGCCGCAAAAATCAGCAGCACGGCCTCAATCCGGATCAGGACTGGTGCCTTCCTTTCCATTAAGTTCGGCCCCTTTGTCTACGGCTACTCCGCTGGTGAGATAATGAATAACGATATATAGAGCTGTATGGGGTATGACAGATCGTGCAGATCACCGTCATAGGAGGCGGCTGCTACGGCATATTTCAAACCCGGCGCCTCCTGAAGGCAATGGATGCGGGTAAGATACCTGAATGCAGCATAGTCGTTGTAGACAGGAACGTTGCTCCGCCGTCATCGCTGGAATTCAGGGAGGATCGTCGTGTCAGAGTAGTCAAGTCCGACTGGTCTGAATATCTTGCGGATTATTTTCTCCACGCGGATGTTGGCAGGGAGGATCAGCTGATTCCGGCCCACATCGCGCCGCATCTGCTCTTCAATCTCTGTGGCGCCTACCTGAAGAGCAGGGGCATCAGCAATATCGAGCAGGTTCCCGTAACGGTAGAATTTGGCCTCCCTTTCGAAAAGCTGTCCGGAGACATGAGATTCATCAGCGCGGCGGCATGGCTCTGTCCGTTTTCATGCATAGAACCATCGGTCTGCCCGGCCATCAAGTCAGAGCGAACCTGGGATCTTTCAACAATTGTCCCTGACAAAATGTCGAATTCGGCAGACAGGATCATTGTATTCAAGACGACACACTATGCCTGGGGTGTGGGAAGCATTTCTTCCTCTCATATAGCAGAATCCTGCAGAAGACTAGCCGATGAAATTCGATCTTTGAGTAACATTGACATGATGATCGCCATCGCAACTACAAGCAACTGTCACGGAGTTGTCGGTATGCTCAGGGTTAGCAGATAATCGCAGTTAAGCTACCAGGCCATGGTGCAGAAGCGCTGTTCATTCGTCACAAATGTGGCACAGGTCGATCTCAACTTCAGGGTCGATGTCATGGTGGATGGCACACATCAGCCTGTTGCGCCTTATGAAATCAGTAAGATCCGAAAGACCTCTTGCCGCAACACTGCTGTCTGGATTTCCGCTAAGAGAATTTGCAATACCCGAAACACGGGTTATTACCCTGGGATCGCTGAGATTGACAATTTCCCTTCCCCTGTTTCCAGACATGTAGTTGCTTACGGCTGCTTGCGTAACACCAAGCAACGACGCAACCTGCGTCTGATTCAGTCCTCCCTGGCGCAGCAGTTCGCGCGCAAGCATTGACCTGAGTGCTGGAATCACGGCGATTGCTTCAATTTCGGAAGGCAGATGCATAAATGGTTTAGGGCGCCGTATCTCTTTAACTTTTCGAATCGGTGTGGTACAGTCTGCAGCCGGGCAAGTCAGGTCCCCGAGCCTCAGTTTCCCCAGAACGGATCACTTTTTCTCTTTATCTGCTTGAGTTCTTCAAGAACGGATGTTTCATCAAGCGTCAGCTCGACTTTCACGATCTTCCTTGCATCCGCTTCCGGCAGATCTGCGTAAAGCACATCTCCTTCGGAGATCTGTCTTCCGACCGTTGGCCCCTCGATGGCTATGGCCACCTCCTCTCCTGCGCCTGCTACGGTCTTGGCCTGTTCTCCGGCCCTTATGCTTTTAAGCCTGCCCACCTCCCTTCCGTCGCTCCTGATGAGGTTGATGCCCTGTGAAATCTGCCCTGCCAGGATCCTGACGCCAACAATTGCAGGCTTGCTAAGTCTGAAAACATGGTTTGGCATGATGAGCATCTTGGCAGGAAAGACCATTTCCTTCCTGCTTTTGAGAAGTTCCTCCCTCCTTTTCTCATCACTCCATTTCAGGAAATTGTCCAGAAGGCTGTAAATCACATCACCGGAAATAACCTTGACATCGCTTCCCGGAACAATCTCTGCCGCTTCAGGCAGGACAGGTACATTGAAAGCAAGCATGGCCCTGTCAAGGGCCTCTTTCTTGGATGCACGGTCAACAATGTCTCTTCTCGTTACCGGTCCCACCTCTCCCTTCTCAATCCTGATTCCCCTGTCCTTTGCCTCCAGCAGAAGCGCCTCAAGGGATCCGACCGCATCTGTCTTGACAAGTATCCCTGTTTCGTCATAAAGAATGTTTACCTCATTTTCCCGCATGATCTTTTCGCTGACTTCGGATGGATCTTTCCTGTAAACGAACAGTGACGATCCTGCAGAAACACCCTCCATGTCCTGCAGGAGCAGTTTGACGCCTGCGGCCGCGGTAACACTATCGAACGGGGCAAATCTCTCTTTTGGATCCTTCGTCTCGCCAAGGGGCCTTGCCTTGAAAATCCCCCTGATTCTGGTTACCTTTATGTCGTTCCTGACGCCAATGGCAACCCTGTCTCCGATCCTGAGGGTACCAGAATAGATTATTGTATCGGCTGTTGCGCCGAATCCTTTCTCCTCTTTGACCTCTATGATCGTGCCCTCTGCAGGTCCGTCTTCCGTATCTAGTCTTTGCTCCAGGTATTTCTGTGCGAGACCTGTCAGCACAAGAAGAAGGTCGGGTATCCCGTCCTTTGTCTTTGCGCTCAGGGGAACAATGGCTATGTTTTTTGTGAAATCCTTGATCCTGTCATACCGCTCTGAAGAGAAACCGAGGGAACTAAGATCGCCGACTATCCTGTATAACGCCTCATCAAGTTTCTCCAGCGTTTCCTCCCGCTGGAGCGCAAGGAGCGTGACGAAAGGTTCGAATCCGCCGCTTCTCCACCCCTCTATGAGATCAATTTTATTGGCAGCGATGACAAACGGTGTCTTGTATGTTCTGAGCAGCTTTATGGATTCAATTGTCTGCGGCATGACGCCTTCCCGAATGTCGATTACAACCACGGCTATATCGGACAATGCACTGCCTCTGGCGCGCATGGAAACGAATGCTTGGTGACCCGGGGTGTCTATGAAGAGCAGGCCGGGTATAACAAATCTGGTATTACCCATGATTTTTGTGCATAACTTTACCACTCTGTCTATTGGAACTTCCGTTGCACCGATTCCCTGTGTTATGCCGCCCGACTCGCCTGCCGCAATATAGCTCCCCCTAATGCTGTCCAGTATAGTTGTCTTTCCATGGTCCACGTGACCCATAACAGTCACGATAGGCTGTCTGACAGGCATAGCCAAACCTCATTCTACTAACCACTCAGCATCTATTCTCTTATAATCTATTAGTTCATAGTCGTTGAACAGGAGATTTATCTCACGTTTCGCGGAAGCCTGCGAATCAGAACCGTGAATGACGTTCCTTCCCGGATGCAGTGCAAGATCCCCCCTGATGGTTCCGGGGAGAGCTTCGGCAGGATTCGTCTTGCCCATTGCCGTTCTTACGACCGAAACTGCCTCCTCCCCTTCCCAGACCATGCATATCACCGGGCCGGACGTGATGTAACTGATGAGACCGTCATAGAACTGTTTCCCTTTGTGTTCGCCGTAGAACCTTTCGGCTATGTCCCTGGGTATCCTGTACACTTTCATTGCTACAGGCTTCAGTCCCTTCTTCTCAAGCCTTGAAATTACCTCGCCCACAAGCGCGCGCTGCAAACCGTCGGGTTTTACCATCACAAATGTCCTTTCGTTCATGTACGGTCACTGTTCCGGATGTTCTGGGATCTTCTCCGTTTCTGTCTCATTGGAGGCTGCTGCAGGTGAATCGTGTGCCTCTTCCACCTTTTCTTCCTGCTGCCTACCGTCACTTGACGGCGTTTCTTCCTTTGTTGCCCCCGGTTCGCTTTCCTTCCGCAGCCTTTCATGCTCTTTTTTCAGCCTGGATGCAAGATCCTTCGGTACGAACCTCTTCGGCGATGCTCTTTTCTGCTTTCCGGGTTTGTCCTTCCACCTGGACGCCGTAGAGCTGAGACCGGACCATCTGGTTTCCCTGGGTATCCTCCTGAGTTTTATAAAATTCGTGTAGCATTTGTGCCTGTCGAAGTAGAACACCGTGCCGTCAGTTCTTATGTAGATCCTTCCGGTCCCGGGTTCTATGTTATTGCCGCAGAAATTGCAGCTTCGCCTCTCCACCATGTAAATCACACTCACCTGATCGAAAGTTTTCTTGCCTCTCTTGCAGTTTCCCTGAGCATCAGCGTGTCTCCCACCCTGACCGGTCCCATCACATTCCGTGTGATGATCCTTCCCTTGTCCTTTCCGTCCAGGACCCTGACCTTGACCTGTGTGGCTTCACCGGTCATTCCTGTCCTTCCTATGATCTCGACGATCTCAGCCGGTATACTGTCATCAGGCAAGAGAATCACCTATTTCTTCAGTTTCCTGAGTTCTTCAGTCACCGCATCGACCATCTGCTTTGCCTTTCCGGGATCCACAATTGCGACAGAAGCGGTGGGCTTGTCGAGACCTGCTGCAGTGCCGAGTTCCGCCTTCTTGGGGACATAGGCATAGGGAATATTCTTTTCTTCGCACAGGAGGGGAAGATGGGCGAGTATTTCAGGCGGATCCACGTCTTCCGCCATCACTATGAGGCTCGTTTCGCCGCGTTCGATGACCTTTGTCACCTCATTCGTCCCTTTCCTGAGCTTCCCGCCCTCTCTCGACAGTTCCACGATCTGATAAACCTTTTCAGAAAGTTCGGCCGGTACCTCAAATCTTACATAAATTGGCTTTGCCATTTTTATTACCTCGTTCCGATGCCCTGCATCTTCATCATTCATTGGCACCTGTAATACTCAACGACACATCTACTTCAATATAAACATTTCTTGCTGCCGGACTGGAACGAGCAGGACCGGCCCGGCCGATTACAATCGTTTGAATGGGCATTACAATGCAACATTTTAACCATTGGAGTCATATGACGGCCTGTATATGTTTTCACCACCTCAGCACCATCTGACCAACAGGCAGGGAATGCTGTTCATCGATGGGGTTAGTGCAGCCGAAATTACCCGCGAGTTTGGCACACCCGTATATGTAACCTCGGAGGCAAGGATAAGGGAAAATTACAGGCGGCTGCACAGTGCATTTGACACGGTGAAGAAGGAATTCAAGATCAACTATGCCGTCAAGGCAAACAGCAATCTCAGCATAATGAAAGTCTTAAAGGAGGAGGGCGCGGGCGCGGACTGCGCCTCACCCGCGGAGATATATTTCGCCGGGCTGGCTGGCTTCGGCAGGGAAAGCACAATGTACAGCGGCAATTACAATTCAGATGCTGAACTGCAAACGGCTCTGGATTCTGGTGTCATCATAAACCTTGACGATGGGCCCCTGCTCCGGCGGCTTATGAATTTCGGAAAGCCGGAACTCATTTCATTCAGAATCAATCCCGGAACAGGGAAGGGCAGGTATGCGGGCATAACAACGGCTGGTTCTGAGGCAAAATTCGGCATGATGGAAAGGGAGGCACTTGCCGCATACAGGGAGGCCAAGCTTGCGGGCATAAGCAGGTTCGGCATGCATATGATGACCGGCTCGAATGTGCTGGAAGCGGATTATTTCAGTCTTGTCACGGGAAAGTTGATGGATATCGCCTCAAAGATATCCAGGGAACTTGGAATCTCCTTTGAATTTATAGATATAGGAGGTGGCCTGGGTGTTCCTTATGAACCGGGGGAAAATGAACTCGACATAAAGAAGGTTGCGCGTGGTGTCGTCGATGTATTCGACAGGGCACTTTCATCCTGCAGGGGCCTCGGCAATCCGACGCTGATTATTGAGCCGGGAAGATATCTGGTAGCCGATTCCACTGTTCTCCTTTCCACAGTTACATACGTCAAACACTCGGGGAGAACCTTTATCGGCTGCGACGGCGGAATGAACGTGCTGCTCAGACCAGCGTTGTACGGCGCCTATCATGAGATACTTGTCGCCAATAAAATGGATTCTCCCCTGACTGAAAGGGTGAACATAACAGGCCAGATATGTGAAAATACGGATGTGATGGCAAAGGACAGGAAAATCTGCCATGTGGAAGCAGGGGATGTTCTCGCAATAATGAATGCCGGAGCGTACGGATTTTCAATGGCGAGCAGGTATAACGGCAGGCCGCTCCCCTCTGAGGTAATGATTTCGAACGGCAGGGCGAGGCTCATCAGGAAAAGGGAGGACAATACTGACATGCTTCGAACGCAGGAAATTTCACCCCGCGATTTGTGACTCTGCTGTCTGCCTGAACAGTGTCGTTCATGCGGGACATGGCCGAGGCTGTGGCATCCGCGGATTCCGTAATTTTCCATCCATTGCACAGTCCTTCGGAATAACACAAAGGATTTAAATCAGAATGATAAAGGCAGGTCGGATGAATGCCAGAATATTCGCAGGATCGTCGCTTGCGGTCATGGCGGCATTTTTCTGGTCAACATACTATATTTTTCTTCATATGATCGGCGGCGCTGACGCGTTTACCGTTTTCATATATCCGTCTCTTGTAGGCGGTTTTCTCTTTGTGCTGTACGGTTTTATGTCTGAGGGAAATATCAGTCTGCCAGGAAGAAGGGCAGACTTGCTGATCCCGGCATTGGGATATCTCTTTTCTCAAATCGTAATTATATTTTCAGCCAGGATCAACGGCGGGGTCCTGACTTCCACATTTGTCCTTGTCGGCGATGCCATACTGTCGCCTCTTATCATTTTCGCACTGGGCAGAAACAGGTTCATACCCAGATTCTCCCTTTTTATACCAGGTCTGCTGGTTCTTGTTATTTCGGCGTTCGTGCTTTCTGCTTATGGAGGAAGATTTGCAGTCCATTCACTAGCGGGCCTGGTGCTGATTGTAGCGGATCCGATTCTGATATCCCTTTTCTATGTATACCTGAACGGCAGAATAATGATTGATGGGATGGCACGCATACTCGCTCCCACTTTTCTTGTTGCATCGCTTATTTCTCTTCCGGTCTTCCTGTTTCTTTATCCAGTTTTTTACATCGGCATCCCTGACCCCATCGAACTCCTCGTTCTCGTTGTAATCGGGGTGACATCAATGTTCGGCGGCTACTTTCTGTTCTTTGCCGCTTCCAAAATTTCCGGATTCACTCTCTCCTCCATTCTGATGTCTATGATACCTGTGTTCACGCTGCTGCTGAGCGCTGCGTTCATCTCGATACCACTCACCTTCTCGTCGGTGTTACTTGTGTTTCTTGCTGTTTTCGGGGCTTCCCTGTGCACCCTTTCCTTCAGCGAAGGCAGGAGCAGCGAGACTGCAGACAGTGGCAGCTGATGCCCTCTGCCGGTCTCCGCATATCCACTGTTTGACGGACAGCCCCACCATCTTAAACGGAGTTGGGGCGAATGGACTTATGCAAATTTCTTAATCATTGATGCCCATCAGCTAATGTGCGTTTTCGTTACAGAATTCCAGAGTCCGGTGTCTTGGAAGCGGTTGGGTTCATCACAGGTCTCGGTTTCGCCGTGTCGCGGCAACCCTACGTGACGGTGCTAAGGAGAGAAGGAATCACTGTCTCCGTTTATTCGACGGGCACGGTGATATGTGAGCTCGGTCCGGATCAGTATTCCAAAACACTGAAGCATTATTTTGAAAACTTCAGGTTTGATTACACCGCGTACGCGGATGCTTCTCTGGGTCTCAGGCTCCGGGACAGCTGGATCGGCACCGATGAGGCGGGAAAGGGGGATTATTTCGGTCCGCTGGTTGTCGCGGGTGTCTGCGTGGACGCAGAAATGGCCGCAATGCTGTTCAGATCCGGCGTGACCGACTCAAAAAGACTCGCAAATTCAGAAATAGAGAAAATGGCAAAGGTGATAGAAACACTGATTCCACGGAATAGAGTAGAAGTCGTATCGATTTCGCCTGAAACATTCAACAGAATGTATGACAGAATGCAGAACATGAACGATGTCCTCATATGGGCGCACAGTAAGGTAATACTGAATCTTTCAGGGAAGAACAAATGCAGAACTGCTGTGGTGGACAGGTTCTTTCCGGAGTCGAGGGCAGGCGAATTGCAATCGTCCGCCGGTGGAATTGAAATTATCCCTCTTGCGCACGGAGAAAGGGAAATTGCCGTAGCTGCAGCATCCATTGTTGCGTCGGCTGCCTTTACCAGGAAGCTTCTCCAGCTTCAAGGTGTCGCAGGCATCAAACTGCCTTCAGGAGCAGGCAGCGAGGCACGCTCGCTGTTCAATTCAATACTCCTTGAGAAGGGGACTGAGTTTCTCCGCAAAGTAGGAAAAACGAGCTTCAGGAGCTGACGCGCGCCTAGGCCCGTGTCCTGTTCAACAGGTACTCCGCAACTGACTCTGCAGGGACTTCTTCCTGTTTTCCCGTCTCCATGTCACGCACTGTCAGTTTCCCGGACGTTAATTCCTTGTTTCCAACCATGACTGTAAATCTCGCATGTCTTGAAGAAGCATATTTCAGGCCCTTGCTGATGTTTCTACCCATCAAATCCATCTCCGTGCTGATGCCTTTTTTCCTGAGCGCCGTTGCAATTTTCAGCATCTCGATCTTCTCTACGCTGGAAACAGCAAGCACAAAACAGTCCACAGAATCCAGGTCATATTTCCAGCCGGCCTTTTCTCTTGCAAGGATAAGTCTGTCGAAACCAAACGCGAACCCCGTCGAGGGAACTGCATTCCCGCCAAAGAGGCGTGACAGTTCATAGGAACCGCCGCCGCAGATCTGCTTTTCGGCCCCAAGATCATTGGCGTCAATCTCGAACACGATTCCCGTGTAGTAGTCGAGGCCCCTTACGACGCCCAAATCTATCTCGTAGGAAACGGTGCCTGTTGCCTCCAGGAATGAGATCACCTTTCGCAGATATTCGGCATTCATGCCGCCCAGCTTTCCGAGTATTTCGCCGTTTCCCGTGGTTTCACACAATTCGATCAGCTCCCTGGATTTTGAGGCATCTGTTCCGAGGGTCAGAAGCAGCTTCAATGCCTCTTCCTTTTTCTTCTTGTCAATAAGCCGGAGAAAATCCGCCTGCCTTTCCTTCGGAACCCCTGCAAGATCGAGTTTTTCCCTTATAATTCCGACATGTCCTATCCTGATCTTTATGTTTTTGAGACCAAGTCTGGTGCACAGATCATTCGCCAGGATGAGGAGTTCTGCATCCGCTTCCGGCGTATCAGATCCGATTGTTTCCACGTCGTACTGAGCAAATTCCCTGTATCTTCCGCTCTGCGGTTCCTCATACCTGAAGACATCCGAAATACAGAATATCTTGAGCGGCAGAGGGTAGTTGGACAGTTCGTTGACAAAAAATCTGATAATCGGCGCGGTCAGCTCAGGCCTCAGGGATATCTGCCTTCCGCCTTTGTCCTCGAATGAGTACATCTCTTCCAATATACCCGGCCCTGACTTCAGCACGAAAAGTTCAGAGCTTTCCATAACAGGCGTCTGTATCTCCCTGAAACCGTATTCCGCTGAAATTTTTCTGAGGAGAGCCTCCAGAGTCCTTCTCTTTGTCATCTCCTCAGGCGTAAAATCTCTGGTTCCCCTGAGACGCTGGATCATGCGGTTTAATCACCGTTCGGTCATATTTAAATGAAGCGCTGTCGGTCGTGCAACCCCATCGCCATAATCGACTGGACAGGGCATCAGTCAAAATGCTGCCCGGGGCATGGAATCTTATTTAGCAGGTATACCGATGCAGGCCGTTAATGTCAGGCGGGATTCCGGAAACTATTGCGCTCGGCGTTTTCATCTTCACATATGCGCTGATATCGTTCAACCGCAGGGGGAAAAGCCGGGTAGAACTCCCTGCTGCCGCGCTGATCGGTGGTGCGCTTATGCTCATTTTCGGCATTGTCAGACCTTCCGCCGCGCTGGCCGGCATCAACTGGAACACCATAATTCTCATACTTGGAATGATGCTCATTGCTGCGGCAATGGATGCCACAGGATTCTTCGTCTGGGTTGCCTCCATTGTCTCCAGGTCGAGGAGTCCCGCGAAACTGCTTGTCGTCGTCTGCGCCGTGACTGCGCTCCTATCCGCACTGATACTGAATGATGCTGTCGTTTTAATATTCAGCCCTGTCGTCATACTCACTGCCAGAAGGATGGGCGTGAACCCCGTGCCTTACCTTATAATGGAGGCGATGAGTGCAAATATAGGCAGTGCCGCTACGGAAGTTGGCAATCCGCAGAATGCGTACATAGCAAGCGTTTCGACCGTGCCGTTTCACACCTTTACGATCCTTGCTCTTCCTCCAACCGTTCTTTCTCTTGTTGCCGCGATCATTATCGCACTTTTCATCGGAAAGGTTCACTTCAGCAATTCGGATTTTTCAGCGAAAGACAGGACTGAAGGTGAAATTGTCATCCGCAAGGGACCAATCGAATTTATGCTTCTGTTAGTCTCGGCTGTGTTCGCTGGATTCTACGCATCATCATTTACGCACTTTCCCATTGCAATGACTGCGCTGATTGGCGGAATAGTCTCACTTGTTGCAGTACCCTTCATGTCTGATGCCACGAACCAGCAGATACTGCAGAAGGTTGACTGGGGCATCATACTCTTCTTCATTGGATTGTTCATACTGATTTCCGGCGTCCAGTCGTCCGGCCTGCTGTCAACGATAGTTGGGTATTTCCAGAATGCATCCGGTGGCTCCGCGGGCACAGTTGCCGGGATGACAGTGCTCACGGCGATACTTTCAAACCTGACGAGCAATGTTCCCGCCGTTCTGCTTCTTGCTCCGGTCGTTCAGAACATCGCACCGACGACCAGGATGTGGCTGACGCTGGCTCTCAGCTCGACATTTGCCGGAAACGCAACGATTATCGGGGCGGCGGCCAACGTGATTGTGGCAAGGGCGGCGTCGAAGCAGGGAATTCATATCTCGCTTTCAGAATTTGCAAAGTACGGTATTCCGATAACACTCGTTTCACTTCTTCTCACGGTTGCGGCGCTGTCGTTTTAGGCCCCGGCTACCTGCGGGCGATTATCGTCAGTATGTCTCCGTCCTCCAGATCATGGTCGAGTCCAACAGTCTGACCCGGAAATCTGGAGCTTGGTCCCCATACCAGCGCATATCTGAATTTTTTTCTGAGATCCCGGTGAAGGGAGTCGCATACCTCACCGATGGTGCTGCCCCCCTTTATCAGGAGCGGTTCCTTCATATCCGCCTCCCTTCCCGGCGGCTTCAGGTACACTCTTATGAAACGCAGCTTGTTGTATATTCTGGCTTTCAGGTCTTCTAAACCGATCTCCTTTTCAGCTGAGATTGCTATCGGATCGAATTCAGAAAATCTGCCGATGAGTTCTCCCACAAACTTCTCGCCTGCGAGATCCACTTTGTTGATGCAGACGAACGCCCTGACATATGTCCTGTTGTCGGTCAGTGCATCAATGAGCCTGTCGTCATCCGCATCCTCCCTGATGACGACATCTGCATTATAAATCTGGAATTCACCGAGAATCGATTTAACGTCCCTCTCCGTCAGATGGGTATTTCTGACGGTGAAGCTGGCCGTCACCCCGCCCCTGCTCCTCCTGCTTATGGAAATGTTCGGCCTGGACGTGTTGACCCTGATGCCGCTCGCATAAAGTTCATCGAGCAGTACGGACAAGTTGTTTTCAAATACATCTACCATGAGAATAATGAGATCGGCCGTTCTGACAACGGAAATAACCTCCCTCCCCCTTCCCTTGCCCTTGGACGCATCCTTGATCAGTCCTGGAAGGTCAAGTACCTGGATCTTTGCTCCTTTGTATTCAAGCAGACCTGGAATGACAGTCAGCGTCGTGAATGCATAGTCAGCAACCTCGCTCTGCGCATTGGTAATTCTGTTGAGCACCGTGGACTTCCCTACGGAGGGAAAGCCGACCAGCGCGACTGTGGCGCTTCCACTCTTCCTCACTGCGTAGCCTTCAGATGAGCCGCCGGCAGATTTCCTTTTTTCAGAGTCCATTCTCAGTCTGGCCAATTTTGCTTTGAGTATGCCTATGTGATGCTGGCTTTTTTTGTTGTAGGAGGTATTCTTGATTTCCTCCTCGACTTCCCTTATCTGCTCCTCTACGTTGGCCATCTTATCTGTGACCCGCCCTCCTACGACTGCGGCGAACCTACTTAAATCCGTTCTTCGGCTGCCTTGCCCCGCAGATTGGAGAGCTGTCACGCGGTCGAACCCGCACAGTCGGCAGGATGACCGACAGCCCGGCATGCACCACTATAGTCGCAGTCGCGTGCCGCAGGACATTTCGCCCGCAGCATGTGCCGGAACAGAACAACAGCAGAGAGACAAACTGCGGCGGGTGGAAGAGCATCGAACAGTCTGGGGAAGAGGTGCCCCGTAGGTCAGATGTTTCCCTGAGACCGTCGAATCTGCGCATCTTTGCAGACCGCACGGGCCTCCTTCAGTTAAACCGGAACGCATCACAACACCGCCAGTAAATAGTTATATTGTGTTAATATGTGAAGAAATGCAGCGGAGAAGTGTCTGATGGAAAACGTGCCGCATTCCGGCGAAGGCCACAAGGGGCTCTATGGCAGCTTCGCCGCTGAACTCAGCAAACTGAAAGGAAAGAGGTCCGGCATACTGCTTTCGATTGTAATGACAATCGCGTTCACTGCGGTAATGCTGTTCATCGCTCCGTTTTTCATACTCACTTACCTGCTGATCCCTGTTGTTGCGTTCGCTCTTCCCTACTACATGGGCAACAGGAGGATACGCAACATACTCGCTCTGGGCCTTCTCTTTCTGCTCGTTGTGGCGCTGATGACAGATGTCAGCTACTCCAATGTCATCTATTCAACGCACGGTGTAGTGGAAAGCGGTGCCATTTCATCAACAGCCCCATCATTTCAGGGGGGAAACGTGACGCCATATCTGGGAGGTTCCAATACACTTTTCAGATTCAATGCCCATGTTCTGTCTGCAGTGAATAATTCTTCTTCAAATCAGATTCGTCTGGTTGTTTTGAAACTTTCGGGGCTGGGCGTATATCTCAATTCCAGCATGGTTCCGGTGTCAAATACGCCATCAGTCGGAGGCAAGGTGCTCACAGCGTACGTTTACAATACAACACTTTCACCGGATTACGTATACATATACTATTTCGAAGAAAATTATTCAGGGTCATGGATCAAAACGTCCGTTTCCACAGTATCCACCGCATCACCCGCAGCCACATACCTGGCACTCATGTCTTCAGGCATAATAATTTCGGACAGCGTCGGCACATTTATTTTTGTAGGTATTTTCTATTTTGGACTGGTTTTTGTGTTTCTGCTGATAAGGCAGAACAACAGAAGGAAGGACGCTATTCTCGCAATGAAGAGCAAATCGCAGCCTGCTGACAGGAGCGTTGCGGCGAAAGCCGGCGTCGCGGGGCGGCACAGTGGAGCAAAAGCATACAAATCTCCGGAAAAAACGGTCAAGAAGGAGAAGTGGGTCTGCAGCTCCTGCGGTGCCGAAATCCCCCCCGATGCCGAGGTTTGCAGCAACTGCGGCGAGAAATTCGACTGATACAACGTGATGGAGCCGGCACGCCTTCGGCGATGTAATACAACACCTGGTGTTAGATGTCCAGTTTCATCTCGTTTGTCTCTATGAAGCCGGCTCTTTCGTACAGTCCTCTGCCAAACCTTGAGGCGTGCAGCACCATTCGCCTGCATCCGCTTTTTCGCGTGAATTCTATCGCCTCTCCTAGTAAGGCGGAGGCAACGCCGTTTCTCCTGTTCTGCGGTTCGACGTACATGGACATGAGATAAGCTATGGTGCCTTCAGGATTGTGGGGTGTCGGTCTTGAATCTTGGAACCACAGGGACCCGCTGCCCAAAATGTTTCCTGTTCCGTCTACTGCGGCAAATGCAACGACTTCGCCCGAAATCAGCCTCTTCAAAAGCCATCTTTCGTAGTTTGTCTGTGATTTGTTTATCTGTTCTTCTGTGTAGTCGCCTATTTCTCTCCACATGGCCTCCCTGTGCCTAAGGAGTATGGCGATGGAACCTTCCCCGATACTTTCAATCCTGAAATTTTTGGTTCCTTCCGGCATCAATCACACGACAGGTTGCTTGAAACACAGTGCTTCCTATAAACATTCTGTCAGGCTGACGAACGAGCTGGAAAGAAGATTGTAGCTATCAACCCCATCTTAGAAAATGGATCGCAAACCAGGCACAATGGCATTTGCCGAAGGACGAAGCTAAAACCGTCGTTTTTCAGGAGATTTTGTTAACCACTTCCGACGTTCGCTTATCAGGCCTGCTGCATCCGTGAACATGGTATCCGATTATTGACCTGCTGCGGCAGTTGCGGCAATGACTGACAGGATACAGCGACTGCTGCTCATACGATGCACTGGAACGGTCGATCGTCGATGCATCCTGCCCGTATATGCATGAATAGTTACAAGCACTCAGATAAACAACGACTGTGTGACAATGCGCGGAAAAGCACGTGAGACCACGGCGCATAAAAACATGTGTCTCAGCATCTTTCGGGTCACGAGCTTCCATTGAACTCCCGGCGTGGCATATATATATGATGTTTCATCTACTTCACCCGAAAAAAGCATGGTAATGTGCACCGTGCAGTCAAGGTCGGATGGGATGGCTACAATCGCAGAGGAAATGGCCAGAAAACAGAAGGAAATTTCTGTTTCTGAATTCTTTGAGAGAAACAGGCAGATACTTGGTTTCGACTCCACAGTCAAGGCACTCATTGTCGCTGTCAAGGAGGCGGTAGACAACTCGCTTGACGCTTGCGAAGAGGCAATGGTACTGCCTGAAATCTACGTTTCGATATCGCGCCTGAATCAGAACGAATACAGGGTTTCGGTGACGGACAACGGACCCGGTGTTGTGAGAACTCAGATTCCAAATGTTTTTGGCCGGCTCCTCTACGGCTCGAGATTCCATGCCATCAGGCAGTCGCGTGGACAGCAGGGCATAGGCATTTCCGCTGTCGTGATGTATTCGCAGCTGACGACGGGCCAGGCGACGCACATACGTTCAAAAATATCCGAATCGGACGTTGCCAATGATATTGATCTGACTATAGATACAAAGAAGAACAAGCCAGTAGTCTTGAGGGAAGACCATCTGATCTGGGAGGAGGATGGAAAAAGGGTGGAACACGGCACGGAACTGGAATTTTCGATGGTGGGAAGGTATGTCACCGGAAAACAGTCCGTAATGGAATATCTGCGAAGCACTGCAGTCGTAAACCCGCATGCACTGATCACCTACAGAGATCCCGAAGGCAGGGTATTCAGGTTTGAGCGCGCAACACAGACGATGCCCCCAAAAGCAGTTGAGATACAGCCGCACCCCTACGGTCTGGAAATCGGCACGCTGATCAACATGCTGGCTTACACCCAGGAGAAGAGGCTGTCCTCCTTCCTGCGGAATGAATTTTCACGCATCAGCGACAGGGTTGCGAAGGAAATATGCGAAAAGTCGATGATATCCCAGGAAAGAAGGCCGAAGGATATCACTCTGGAACAGGCAAAGGCTCTTCTGAACGCCATTTCTCAGACCAGGATAATGGCTCCACAGACAGACTGTCTGAGTCCGATTGGCGAATCCCTTATAAAGAGAGGACTGAAGAATGTACTCGGCAGCCTCAGACCGGAGTTTTATGCACAACCGGTCACCAGGTTGCCGGCAGTCTACGGCGGAAACCCGTTTCAGGTGGAAGTAGGAATAGTTTACGGGGGGGAACTCCCCCCGGATCAGCCGGTGTCAATAATGCGCTATGCCAACCGCGTTCCGCTGCTCTATCAGCAGGGAGCATGCGCGATTACCCAGGCTATTGAGAATGTTGACTGGCGGAGGTACGGCCTTGAGCAGAGGGGAGGGACAGGAATACCGTACGGCCCCGCTGTTGTTCTCGTCCATGTCCTTTCGACGAAGGTGCCTTTCACATCGGAATCCAAGGAAGCGGTCGCGGCCATTCCGGAGATAATGCAGGAGATAGATCTTGCGCTGAAAATATGCGCAAGGAACCTGAAATCGCATCTGAATAAGAAGGAGACAAAAAGCAAGGCGGCGGTCAAATTCGACATAGTCACTGAAATAATACCCAAGATTGCGGAAAAGACCTCGGCCGTGCTCGGGAAGCCTGTTCCGGATATATCCAAGACCATTACCAAGATAATGAATGTCATTTATGTCGAGGACTCGGTCGAATACGATGCCAGGAAGAAGATTGCAACCGGTTCCATCAGGATAAGAAACTATACCTCGAAGAAGCAGAGCCTGAAGCTGCATGCACTGGTCCCTTCAGTCAACATCGACATAAAGTCCATAGTTCCGCAGCCCACCGAGATAACTGAGGACGGGAAAATCAGCTGGGAAATTGCAAAGCTTCAGACACTTGAGACAATTGAGATAAGTCTTCCGATCAGGGATGTTGAAAGGGAAGACTATACGGAGAATGAGATATACGTGAGCGAAATAAATCCGGCGATGGTGATAGGAGCCGAGCCCCTGCCGGGCGACTGGGGGATCAAGACATTCGAATTCGAAGAGGAAAAGGAGGATTCAGGCGATGCCGACTACGATGAGGAGGGAGGGGAGCTGAGTGAAGAGTGATGAAGGTCACACAACGATAGCGAGACAGAAGCTGATCGAGATTGCGGGCGAGGTCTACGACCAGCTTGATCAGGGGGAGATACCGAAAATGGTACTTCCCCTCAGGACAAAGGCCAATATACGATTCGACAGCAAGGCAAGCGTATGGAAGTACGGCAGGGCGATGGGTATACGCAGCGCTAAAAAAGCGGTCGGTGCCTACATGCTGCTCAGGACAGTCCACATGCTTGAGTTCATAGAGCAGATGATCACCGAATCCAAGTCCTCCACGCTGAGGGAGATGTATTACATTTCCGAAGGCTGGGGAAAGGCAAAGTTCAATTCGCAGGATGAATCGGACAAACTGGCGGAGGATCTGGAAATCATAACAAAGTGCCTCAGGGAGGATTTCAAACTCAGGCCCGAGGAGGACGGTGCGAGAGTTATTGGAAATCTCACTGTCCAGGAGAAGGACAGGAAGGGAAAGATAAAGAAGATAAACTGCAGGGACGACGTCGGCGACTCCGGCTACAGCATACCGTATAACGTGGAGGAGGACAAGATAAAGCTCCTGTCATCGGATGCGGATTTCGTGATTGCGATAGAAACAGGCGGTATGTTTGACAGGCTGGTTGAGAACGGTTTTGATGAACAATTCAGGGCAATACTTGTTCATCTGAAAGGGCAGCCGGCCAGGAGCACCAGGAGATTCATAAAGCGCCTCAACGAGGAGCAGAAACTTCCGGTTGTCACGTTTACCGATGGCGATCCATGGTCTTTCAGGATACACGCCTCGATTGCCTACGGCGCAATAAAGACGGCCCACATTTCCGAATATCTCGCCACTCCAACCGCCGAATTTGTCGGTATCACGGCATCGGACATACTGAACTACGATCTGCCGACGGACAAGCTTTCCGACGTGGATATCAAAGCGCTGGAGGCGGAACTCACCGATCCGCGATTCAACGATCCGTTCTGGAAGTCGGAGATCGAAACAATGCTTCAGAACAGGAAGAAGGCGGAACAGCAGGCTCTCGCAAAATACGGGCTGGACTATGTCACCGACACATACCTGCCGGAAAAGCTGACCCAGGCGGGCATTCTGTAGGCGCTGCCTGCCGGACCCTATCCGCTGTTCTGCGGATGGATGCGCGGAGATATGTTGGCTCCTATCAGGCTGGAATTCGACTTTATGAATACACCTTCCCCTATAACTGACTTCTCGATTTTGGCATTGTCTCCCACCCTGCAGCCGGGGGAGAGAATGGTTCCGGATATGTCGCATCCTTTACCGATCCTCGTGCCGTCAAGGAGAAGGCTTCCGGAAATTCTTGTTTCCGAACCTATGCGCACGCCGTCATAGAGGCATGAGTCGATTATCGTATTCCTGTCTTCAAGGCTGACTTTTCTGCCCACGTAGCACCTTCCCCGGAACTCCACGTCGTTTCCACAGGCAGGCTTTTCAATCAGTATCATCCTGCCCGATGCCTCGCACCCTTCTATTTCAGGCTCCCTGCCCTCGGCATCGACTATCGCCAGATTCGCCCTGTGAAGATCCGCAGGCCTGCCGATATCGAGCCAGATGCCGTTCACCTTGTGTGTCTTGATCCTTTTTCCCTCCTTCATCAGGAGGGGAAAAAGCTGCTTTGCAAAGTCATATTGAGTCCTCTCGGGGACAAGTTCCATCACATCCCTTTCTATCACGTAGACTCCGGCGTTTATGAGTTTTGAAAATGCCTCCTCCCTTTTCGGCTTCTCCTGAAATCTTGTGACGAATCCCTCCCTGTCGGTTGCCACGACGCCGAACTCAGATGGATCATCGACCTCGGTTACCGCCATCGTTACGGAGGCGCCGCTCCTTACATGGTCATCGTAAATGGATCTGACATCAAGATCCATCAGCGTGTCACCGCTCATCACAACAAATGTCCTGTCAAGGAATGGCGAAAGTATCCTGACGGCGCCAGCCGTACCCGCCGGCTCAGGCTCAAACGAATAAAGGATGGACGCGCCTATCTGTCTTCCGTCTGAAATTCTTCTAATCAGGCGGTCAGAAAGGTAACCTGTGGTGACCACGATGGAATTGAAACCGCTCTTGACCAGCGAACGGAGTGCGTACTCAACACACGGTCTGCCTGCTACCGGAATCAGCGGTTTGGGTATATTTTCAGTGAGTGGTCTCAGCCTGGTGCCCTCTCCGCCGGCAAGAACTACGGCCCTCATTGGCTCACCTCAGGCTGACCTTACCCCTCTTCAGAAGTTCCTGCAGCTGCTTTTCCGCCTCTTCCTCGCTCGCCCTTTCGTCGAAGAGGGTTTTCCTGACACTGAGATTCTGTTCCCTGAGGGCCTGCCTGCTTTCGTTTACCTTCTCCCTGCGTTCACGTCTCCTCTCCAGTATCAGCCCCCTCATTTCCATCGCCTCTGCGTGACATTTGTCGGCCTCTCCACGCTTCTCCAGATATTCCTTGTGCCTCTTGTTTGATTCACTTACCAGAATGGAAGCTTCGGCGAGCTTTGACGACATCTGTTCTCCGGATGCCTGCACTTCCGCATAAAGCGAAATCACAAACTCATGCTCCTTCCTTGCTTGCTCAAAAATGGAATCTATCTGTGCGTTGAGCTCCGATAGTTTGCCGGCGATCTGTTCTCCCTTGTGGGAGACCGAGAGTAGCCTGTTCCTCTCCGCAAGATTTGTTCTCATCTTCTGTATGACTTCATTTTCCTCTGGTATCGTGAGCGTTTCAGTCTGCTGTTTTCTTTCGAGTCTGTCAAATTCCCTGTTTAGCCTGTCAATTTCACGGTAAATATCATTGTCAGGCGCATTCTTGTAAAGTTCCCTCTTGAGCTGTATGAGTTCCTTTGCCCTTGCGTTAAGCTCATTTCTCAGCAGCTTGTGTGAACGCATTTCAGCGGCTTTTTCATCCTTCTGCTTCTTGATTTCGAGCACTTCGTCGAAAAGTTTTTCTTTCTGGTCGTTCAGCATGTCCCTTGCTTTTCTTATTTCCGCAGCGTCATCATTGAGCATGTTTCTCTTTTCGATTAATGCAGAGTACTTTTCTTCCGCTCTGTCAAGCTCGCTGATTGTTCTCCTGGGCATTCACTCTCTCCGCAAATCAGGTCTTGCCCGCTGTCTTTACGGGCGGGATTGCTCTGCATGGCCGTGCAATTTCCACCGCCATGCGATAACAGAAATCGAATAGACACATCATGTATATAATTAGACGCACGGAAGTGTACCCGGCGCATCGCCATGTCTGTCCGTCATTCTTTCAGTCGCCGACATAAACTATCCTGCTACCCATGGCGTCTATGGATATGTTTTCCCTCTTGAGATCCACAAGGGCGTTTGCAACAGCTTCTTTTCTTGCAGGATCCGCCAGCAGGAGAAGGAATCCGCCTCCGCCGGCGCCCGTGATTTTGCCGCCATATGCGCCTGCTTTCCTTGCTCTCTCATAGATTCTGTCTATCCGGTCGTTGGAAATGCCATTGCTCAATGATTTCTTGACCGCCCATCCCTCGTCAAGCAGCCGGCCAACGCCACCGATATCGGATTTCTCAAGAAGTTCCGCACACCTGTAAGCCATTTCCCTCATCCTGTCATAGTATTCCATCTTGCCTGTGATATCACCAATCTGGCTGTTCAGTATGGATGAGGAGCTTCTCGTAATTCCCGTATAGTACAGCATCAGGCTGTCGTCAAGAGCTCTCTTTCCTCCGTCGTTCATGAGAACATGATGGGCGTGTATATCGCCGTCTGTCCTGAATTCGAACATTCTCAGTCCGCCGAATGCAGCAATGTACTGGTCCTGCATTCCGCCCGGATCTCTGACGATATCCCTTTCGATCCTGCATGCTTCCTCGGCGAGCTGTTTTGCAGGTGTGTGCTCGCCGAGCCATGCATGCAGTGCATTGAGCAGACCAACCGTAAAGCTGCTTGAAGATCCAAGTCCTGTCCCCTCGGAGGGTATGTCAGATATGCTGACAATCTCAATTCCCTTCCTTATGTCAAGCAATTTCAGAGCCTCTCTTACAAGCGGATGAGCCAGCTTTTCGACGCTGTCAACAATTTCGGTCTTTGAGTATGAAACCCTTATGTTGTCGTCGAACTTCCTGTTGACGATTATGTGAATGTATCTGTCTATTGCAGCCGAAACAACTGCACCGCCGCGTTTGAGATAATATTCCCTGATATCCGTACCGCCTCCGAGAAAACTGATCCTCAACGGCGTCCTCGACATCATCATTCTGGCACTGCCGCGCAACCTGACCTCACTTCCTCCCCTCATTAATTACAGAACGCAAAATCCACGAGGTTATATCTATTATTTTGCACAGAAGGCATGTGATTCTGCAGGAAAACAGGAATGGCGAATGCAATTATCGACTTTTGAACTCGCCGTAAGGCGTCTCAGTGCATTTGCATCTGCTCGATTGCGCTTCCTTCAAATGATGTCCTGTGCATGGATTCACGACTGCAGACGGTGCGATTTATTTTTCAATTGTGACGGCATCGCCGCCATCAGCCAAGGAGCGGCATTCGGCGGGACGCAAACGAGGATATTGGACGCAGCTGTTACAGCGCATAATGTTCTCCGATGGCGTGTCAGGCAGATGCGTGTTTGTTGCCGTCGTGATACGCTGTTTTCCGGTAAATTAGCCGCCCAGAATTCAGCCGAAACTGCAGGAGGCATGACCAATAAACAGCAATCCTGGGGCAGGAATGGTTCAGAGTATGTGCTCCGGCTTCACCGGTGTTTCACGTATGCGTTTTCCCGTTACCTTTTCAACCGCCCTGACAACAGCGCTCGGCACGCCGATGGTCGGGCTTTCTCCAAGCCCCTTTGCGCCATGGGGAAGTGTGGATCTGTTCTCTGCCAGCTTAATGTTGAATTCGGGAATGCCGACGGCCGTCTGCAGGCCCGAATCTGAAATTGATGCGGTCAGGAGCTGCCCGTCTTCGCTGTACGCGATTTCCTCATAGAGTGCCTGTCCAATTCCCTGTACGGAACCGCCGATTATCTGGCCAATCACGACATCCCTGCTGAGCGCATTTCCTACATCATAGTAGCTCCAGCACTCTTCGACGCTGATATTACCGTATCTGTCTGTTTTGACAGTTGCGAGATTTGCACCGAACGAATTGAGGGAATCTTTGTATTTCTCAAAGTGGAATTCGTCATATTCGTTGGAGAGCAGGAGCTGCGGTGAGTACTTTCCGAATTCCTTCTCCGTCTGGTCCCTGATTTTCCTTGCCACCCTTATGAGCGCCGTCCCTGCCATCATTGCAGATCTGCTTCCCCACGCACCGACGCCTGATTCAAGCATGTCTGTATCGCCCGGCTCAAGTTCCACCAAGTCTTCCTGAACACCCAGTTCCTGACTGAGGAGTTTCTTTACGAATAAATCATGTCTCTGGCCATGCGAATTGCCGCCAAGCCAGACTTTTATTCTGCCGTCTTTCACCAATATCCTCGCACTTTCACCCGGCTGCGTTGCGGGAACAAGCACAAAGCAGGCAAATCCCGCGTTCTGTTCCTTCGTCTTCTTCCTGTACTGAAGCTCATCCACGGCCCTCCTGATGAAATCGCGGGAAGCATCTATCTTCATTCCGAGCGGGGATCTGAACGGCTCGGCTGAAGAGTTGAGTATTCTAACATCTGCCGCGTCCAGGTGCAGCTCATCGGCGAGAAGGTCCATCATCCTTTCAACGAAAAATGCAGCCTCCGGTCTTCCGGCACCGCGATACGGTCCCAGTGGCGGCTTGTTCGTAAATACGGAAGCAGTCCTGACGTGTGCGTTGGCTATTGCATACGGTCCGGTCATCTGGTATCCTATGAATCCCGGTGCAAATTCTCCCATGCCGCCTGCATAGGCGCCTCCGTCAACGAATACCTCCCCCTTCAAGCCAAGGACCATTCCGGATCTGTCCGCAAACAGCTTCATCTTTGCTTCGGCACCCCTGCCGGGGTGGCTGGCTGAAAGATGTTCCCTCCTGGTCTCAATCCACCTGACAGGCTTCCTGAATTTCATTGAGGCATATGCCGCGATCACGTATTCAGGGTATATGCCCCCCTTCAGGCCAAAGGCTCCCCCTGTATCTGCCTGAATCACCCTGACCTTTTCAGGCGGAAGATGCATTGTTTCACACAGTCCTTCCTTGATGCTGTGTACGGATTGAGTGGAAATCCATACTGTCAGGCGGTCGTTCGAGTAATCCGCCAATACTGCTCTCGCCTCTATGGGGTTGGTAGCCACTCTCCTGTTTACAAAACTGTCCTCAAGGACAACGGGGGCGTCTATTTTAAAATCCTTCCCAAGCCATCTGTCAGTCATAATGTTCGATTTTGCTGTCCTGTGAATGGGATCCGAATTCAATGCTTCCCTAATTCCTGTCACAGGTTTAAGCGGCTCATATTCCACGTCGACGGAGTCCACCAGATCTTCGGCTGCATACAGATCATCAGCGAATACCGCAGCCACGGGCTGCCCGACATAGTTCACCATGCTGGTGGAGAGTATCGGCTCCTGAAGCTCCTGCTCCCCTTCTGTTGCGCCTTCCCCGACAGAGCTCATGCTTCCGATGATATCATGGCCGTTAAGTCCGCCTTCGATTTTGAGGATCCTTGCCCTCGCATATGGACTTCTGATCACAACCATCCTGAGCGTGCCTTTCAGTTTTATGTCCTCAACAAACCGACCTCTACCGGTTACAAGATTTTCAATTTCAGTCATTTGAATCAACTCTTACAGACGTGTCTCCCTCATTTCCGTTCATCCTTTCGGAAGCGAGCCTTATTGCGTCGATAATACTTCTGTAGCCAGTGCATCTGCACAGATTGCCGCTGATGGCATTCCTGATTTCCGTTTCGGAGGGATGGCTGTTTCTTTTGAGCAACCAGAAGGCTGCTATTATCATGCCGGGGGTGCAATAACCGCACTGAAATCCCTGTTTCTCGATAAATGCCTTCTGAATAGCATGCAGTCCTCCTGAACCTATGCCTTCTATCGTCGTCACTTCTCTTCCGTCAGCCTGAAGCGCAAGGACAGTGCACGATTTTACAGCTTCTCCGTCAAGCAGGACAGTACAGGCGCCGCAGTTGGATGTATCGCATCCGATGTGAGTACCTGTCAGACCCAGATTTTCCCTAAGAAAATGAACCAGAAGTGTTCTTGCCTCTATGTCCTCCTCCCTGACCTCGCCGTTTACCACGATGTGGCATCTGGTCATCTCAGACTCCTCCCGTGGCTCTTCTGACAGACAACTGCAGCGCATCCGAACAGAGCAAGCCGACAACCTTCCGTTTGAAATCGGCCGTTCCATAAAAATCATCTGCCGGCATTGCCTCCCTGGCGGCTATTTTTCCGGCCTCGTCAGAGATCTTTCCGTCAATTGTTTTGCCGACGAGGAATCTTTCCGTCTCTGATGCTCTGGCTGCCTTGGGCCCCACTGATGTCATCGCAACACCGGATCGCACACACTTTCCGCCATCGTCGAGGATCACGGAACATGCCACGCCTGCCACTGAATAATCGCCGGCCCTGCGCTTCTGTTTGATATATGCACTTCCATGTTTCCCGGTTTCAAAGGGCAGTATTATTTCCTTCAATATTTCTCCCGGCCTGATCGATGTTGTGAATGTGTCAATAAAAAAGTCGGCCGCCCTGACGACTCTTGTGCCTCCATTTCCGGCAATCGAGAATTCCGCGTTAAGCGCAATTGTGACGGCAGGCAGATCGTTCCCCGGGTCCGCGTGGCAGACGTTACCGCCAACTGTGCCCATGTTTCGCACAAGTGGATCGGCGATGTGCGAAACAGCATCGTGAAGAGCGCCAAACCGTTTCTTCACCTCTGCGGATTTTTCAATTTCCGCGGTTGTAGTCATCGCCCCGATCTTCAGGCCGTCCGCTTCAAGCCTTATGTATTTCAGCTCTTTGATATGCGAAAGGTCGATGATGCTGGGAAATGACGCGAATCTCAGCTTCATCAGCGGAATCAGGCTCTGTCCTCCGGCAAGAAACTTTGCGTCTTCTCCGAGTCTGGCAGCAAGGGATATCGCCTCAGTTATGGATTTCGGCGCATGAAATTCGAACGAGTTGGGAGTCATAATTTAGGGAAATAATGCCCACGTATATAAGGGAAATTTTTACAGTGCAGATCTGACTGCAGCTTGACTCCAGTCTATCGCAGACGCAGTCAGAATCATCCTGCTTCAGAAATTTTCATTTCTTTGCTTCCGATGACTTGCGTCTTCTCTCGCTTATGAGTTCCGCTGCAATGCTGAGTGCAATTTCCTCAGGTGAAATCGCACCAATATCGATGCCTATCGGGGAATGAATGCTTCCCAGGAAGTCTTCCCGGACCCCTTTGGCTCTGAGCTGTTCAAAATCCTCCTTGATCCTTTTTCTGCTCGCAAGCATTCCGACGTACTTCACCTGACTTGGAGAAAGGCCCAGGAGTGCGGGAATATCGTATGCGCCCTTGGTAAGCAGAACTACAAAGTCCGTGGGTTTGAATTCGAAATTTGACAGGTCGTCCTTTATGTCCCTTAGTATCTTATCCGGCTGCTCCGAAAGCACTGGTGTCCTGTCGATGACGACAACTTCAAAATCAAGGAAACGGCCCATTCGGACGAGTGCGTCTTCCACTTCATCCTTCCCCCCCTGGCCAATTATTACAAGTCTATCAGAAGGCAGATAAGGTTCAACGTACACTTCCATCATCCCCCCGCAAAAGGTTTCGACATATATTTCATCTTCACTGCCGGATTTTGCCATTCCTGCAATCGCTCTGCCCGCTTCTTCAAGGAAGATCCTCACCGTTCTTGGCCTGCCGCTTTCGATGACCTTTTCTGCTGTGGAGACGATGGCAGACTCGGGGCAAACCCCGCCCAGGCTGCCGAAGAGGACAGCTTCACCCGTCACTATTGCCTTGAATCCGGGTTTGCCCAGCGATGATCCTTCTATTCTGACGACAGTTGCTACAGCGAAGGACACTCCCTGATCCGTGAGTTCATGAAGTCTTTTGATGAAATCAAGATTTTTCATTACGAACGTTGCAAGCATCAGATTGTATAAATTGTTTCGCAGAAACCGTTCTCAAACCCCCTGAGAAAATGAACTTGCCTGTAATATTGTCGCATTCTGCATATTGACTGGCCTGTGACTTCAGTCTGGTTTTCGCAACATATATCATATCATTTGACCTTGCTGTAGCGGATCAAGCAATGAAGTTCGATGGAACATTCGAAATCAGGGCAGGCGATAAGAAAGTGTTTGAATTCCTAATGGATGCAAGGAGGATGGCTTCACTTGTCCCCGATGTTGAAAATCTGCAAATTTCCGATGACGGAGAAATCAGGATGTCCGTGAAGGTCGGTCTTTCGTTCATAAAGGGAAAATTCAATCTGAAGATGACGGCGCTCAATGCAAATCCAAACACTCATGCTGAATTGTCGGGCCGGGGTTCCGGTTCCGGAAGCTCCGTTGACTTTCACGCATATATTGACCTCGGAACCAGTGCCCCGGGTATGACGGTTGTTAGCTGGAAAGTTGACATGACCATAGGCGGACTTGCCGCCACGATGGGGAGCAGACTGGTTCAGAACGCTTCGGACAAGTATATTCAGCAGCTCCTGGAATCGTTTCGGAAGGCAGTTGAGGACTGAAGAAGTACTATGAGTGCATCCAGCGCTTCGGATACATGCATCATTCTTCTGGGGGCCGGAAGTTCCAGAAGATACGGGGATAAGAAACTTCTTCAGCTTCTTGACGGGAAGCATCTGTTCAGGCACGCTCTGCTGGAAAGTGTGCGCTCAATTTGCATGCAGGTAGTGTTTGTGGTCGACAAAGATCTGAAAAGGATCATATGGGATGAAATGCAGGATTACGGCGGAAGGGTAATGTTTGCTGTCAATCGCGAACCGGAGAAGGGCCTCAGCAGCAGTATAGCAGCCGGAATGAAGAAACTGCCGCGCTGCGGAGCAGTGCTTCTTCTTGCGGCGGATCAGCCCCTGGTTTCTTCAGCGCTTCTCAACAGGATCATTTTAAAACATGCCTGCGATCGTGAAAAGATAGTTGCTGCATGTGTGAATGGAGAAGCCAGGAATCCTGCCCTTTTTCCCTCCTCCTGCTTCTCAGAACTGTTGAAACTCAAGGGTGACAAGGGTGCAAAAGTCCTGATGAATGCACACAGAGAAAATGTTGTCTGTATAGCGACTGACGCCGATGAGCTCATGGATGTTGATACGATGCAGGATCTCGAATTGGCAAGGGAGCTTTATCGCAGGGCAAAGTAATAAGTTCAAAGGATGCAGTTGTCAGTCTGAGCTGCACAATGATCATCTACTTTGACAGTCTTTTCCTGGAGCACAGACACGCGTCAGGTCATCCCGAGTCGCCGCAGAGACTTGTCCCGTTAATCGATTCACTGAAGAAGAAAGGGCTGGCTTACAACATCAGAGTCCCTGAATGTGCCGATACTGCAGAAATTCTCAGCGTACATTCGTTACCATACGTCGAGAGCATTTTGAACAGAACGGTGGGAAGTCTGGATCCCGAAACGCCTGTTTATCCCTCAACATATCATATTGCCTCCTTCGCCGCGGGAGCCGCGATCTCCTCCGTTTCCGAGGCATTGGCAACCCGCAGTACGGCGCTGGCGCTTGTAAGACCGCCGGGTCATCATGCCGGCAAATCCGTCGGCGGCGGTTTCTGTTATTTCAACAACGTGGCAGTTGCGGTAAGGAGCAGGCAGGGAATGAAGACTGCAATCGTGGACATTGACGTTCATCATGGAAACGGGACAAGTGAAATATTCTATGACGATGGCAGTGTGCTCTACGTCAGCACTCACCAGATGGGTATATACCCCGGAACCGGCAGTATGGAGGAAATTGGCAGTGGCCGAGGGAAATACTTCAACGTGAATATACCTCTTCCCGCAGGGGCGGGTGACTCTACCTTTGACGTAGCATTCGAGGATGTTGTTATTCCCGTGGTGAGCAGATTCAATCCGGATTTTATAGTGATCAGCCTGGGCACCGATGCTCACTATATGGATCCGCTTGCGTCGCTCACACTTTCCACACCCGGATACCTGCGATGCATCTCCATGATTCAGGCCATCGGCAAGCCAGTTGCGATCGTACTTGAAGGTGGCTATCATCCGGATGCGCTTTCGGATGTTGTCTGCGGATTGGTTTCCGCCGCCGACAACGTCGATTTCAGGCCGCGATTCGACAGAGTTTATGATACCAGCTGTGCCGGCAGAAGGCAGTTGCTTGATGTGATTCGTATTCTTTCAGAATACTGGGATATCGTCGGCTGATTCAACAGGCGCCTAAGGTCTCAGAGATCCGATATCAGTCTGGTTGTTTCGCCGCTTGCTTTTTCAACTTCCTTGATTTTTGACTTAATCAGCCGGTTGAGATGCTCATTCTCCGTCTTCTTTGAAATGAGCAGTACAAGGTGCTCCAGTTCGGATTCCAGAACAGATGAGAGCAGCCTCAGCTCTTCCACTCTTGATTCGCTCACTTTCATCCTTCTGGATGATATGAAACAATCAAGATGGATTGGTCCGCCTTTTGTGAAGGTGAACTTGTCGCCAGTGATCATCAGTCTCGAACAGTGGTAGCACTTGAATTCGGCCATGCGTCCTTATATCCGCCCCGCACATTTATAGCTTTCAGGCAACAGCATTTCAGTAACGGCAATATCGGCCGGTGCCCAGTCAGGCCAAATTTGCAGGCAAAGCAGATGCCCTGTGAAAAGTCGCTGGATTACCGCACCTACGTCATGACATCAGTAGCACAGCAGAATATGACATCCTTCCCGGTGTTACGACGTCGAATACGACATGCCACGATGAATGTTTGACTCCGGCGTTGCAGATGCGAACAGCGGGAAAGGAACTGCCGGGCCTATTTGCCCACAGTTTCTCCCACTACCGGTGTCATTGTGAAACCCGTTGACGGCGAGCCGTGTATGGACTGTGCACTGTCGAAGTCGAGCGTTATCGATGTCGTCAAGCCCTTGGTTATCGCGAACTGGCCCGCTACGAAGACTGTTGTACTGACAAGTTGGATTGTGTAGGTGCTTGTGCCGGTGCTGCTTTTGTATGTGCCCGTGACAGTCCCGCTCAGGTTCAGCCTTATCATCTGATAGTGCCCGGGTGGAAGAGTGACGCTGCCCAGAAGTTCTGGCATTACAGCAACATTAACGAGGTCGACAGAGATGCCGCTTGTTGACATCGGAAGAGAGTGCCATCCGCTCGTGGAATTGTGTATCGATATGCCGGTAATGGTGACATATATCGCACTCCAGTTGGCCGGAGGCGGATCCTTGATGTACACGGCAGCACTCCCCTTTGCGGGGGAGAACATCCCGGAGGCAATCGCATAGCCGCCGGATGCGACAGCTATCAGAACCACTGCTGCAACTGCAATTAATTTTACCTTCATTGTATTCGCAACCAATCTTAGCCCGGCTTATAGGCATTTTATTTGACAATTATCGAAAGCTGAAATAGTCCGCACAGTTTCGGAACGGACCGCCAATCCAGGGAGATGGGATGTGAATGAAACATATGGGCAATAGAATGCGATATGTAGAGGCAATTCGTTTTGACCGGCCTTTTGTCTACTGTTCAACCTGAAACGCGTCCCAACAGTGGAACGGAAGATGCCGGAGTCTTCAGGATGGACACATCCCCTGACAATGTGCAAATTCAACACACCGCAGGATAAATATGCGGAGGAGGACGTCCGGCAAGTGCGGTGCGCGGGAAGAGAGTTGCCCGTTACCGCGATCGCGCCCGCATTGAATACGGAACCGATGACCACGGTATTCATCTCCGCGATGACTGCAATGCCGGCGATCAGACTATCACGAAGCTGTAGACGACTTGTATTCGTCGGGAAAAGCCATGCCAGTTAATTTAGCTGATGTTTATCGCCGCGTTCGACTGCGTTGCGTCTAAGTTGACGTTAGAAACGCTTTTTTGTTATACAGATAAGCACGGAAATCCAGGCTGCGCCCTGGCCGGGATTTGAACCCGAGTCCCAAGCTATCTGCCTGATGCCGACAGGCTTGGATGATAGGCCACTACACTACCAGGGCTTCAGTTGTGGCAGAATCATCACTGGTATTTAACCTGCACAGGGGCAGCTTCTCATCTCAGTTGCCGGTCAGTATTTTTATGATGGCGTCTGCCGGCTTTCCGTCAGTTTTCATTAATGCCTGCTTCGCCTGATCCGGCGTGCATCCCGTCTGCCCCATTACCAGTTCGATATCTTCCTGGCTGATTACGGGACCCTCATTCTGCCGTTGTCCGGAAGCAGAGGCACCGCCTTCCGAAATTGTAGGTTCCCCGGTGACCTGGTAAATCTGCTGTCCTGACACTTTGACCATCACGACTGAAGGCCTGACAAAGTGATATTCCTTCGACGCTGTCCTTATTATCACCTCGGTCACATCATCCATTTCCTCGGTCTGGAGGCCCATTCGCTTCATTGCAATCTTCATCTGCCGCGGATCAACCCTGCCGATTCCCGGTATCATAAAATCACTGAACGTTGTCAAATGAAGTAGAGGATACAACGATATATATCTGCCTTATTATTTCGAGCCTTACCGGGCTGTTTTTGCCGACAGCCTGCATAAGAAATGCCGATCGGCCGTAAACAAAGCGGAGATTGAATGATTTGGGAAAGAGGTTAACAGTGATATCGGGCATTGTTACCGATATTGACGGCACGCTTACCGGGAATGACAGGAAACTGGATTTCCGGGCTGCTGAAGCGCTCAGGAAAGTCCATTCGGAAGGTTACAGGATAATATTTGCAACAGGAAATGTGCTTCCTATTGCCTATTCATTCCTGAAAATGATCGGGCTGGACGGACCCATTATCGCCGAGAACGGCGGAATTCTATATTACAATCAGAAGGTGGAGTACCTGAACAGCATCAAGGAACCGCAGAGAGCTTATGACTTCCTTCGCAAACAGATGAGGGTTGAAAGACTCTTCACCGACAGATGGAGGGTAACGGAGATTGCACTGGAGCCGGGTGCAGATCCTGACAGGATCAGGCATATTCTCAAATCATTTGACGTCAATGTTGAATTCAGTGGATTCGCCATTCATATTCAGGGCAGGAATCACAGTAAATTCAGCGCGCTGCAGAAGGTGGCTGCGCAGATGGGCATCGACACGAAAAGACTCGCCGCCTTTGGAGACGGTGAAAACGACATTGAGATGCTTCAGGGATGCGGTTTCGGCATAGCTGTGGGTAATGCTCCTCCGGGCGTGAAGGAAACAGCTTCGTATGTATCGGAAAAGGTAAACGGTGCTGGTTTTGTCGATGGCCTGAGGTGGCTCGGTTTCGAAGTCTGAACCGGGCGAGGAGTCAGGGATGCCCGGCTTTCAGATCCTCCTTCCGCTCCTGCAGGAGGTGCATATGGTCCCTGCCGAGGACAGATGTTCGGCGCAGGTTATCCTGCCGCACATTCTGCATGAAGTGAAAGACGGTTTTCCGCAGATGTGGCAAAGCCCCTCCAGATTCAATTCAGCACTTCCTCGTGGCTAAAACCGTTTCCTAGAGCAGCCTCTTTGCAGTTTCCTCATCCATCATTATGGATTTAAGTGCGTATTTCAGCGCTTTCCTCTGTATCATTTCTCTCGTCTTGTCGTCCAGAAATTTTTCCATGAAGACGGGTGCCTTTTTGGCATATTCGGCGGCAAATTCGGAATAGAACTGCGAGGAGGAATCAGGATCAAGTTCCGCAGCCCTGTTGTAGGCGGACTCAGCGTCGTTGAATCTCCCGTTCTCGGCACAAAAGAAACCGAGTGAACTCTGGTAATAGGCATTTCCCGGGTCAAATTCTATCGCCTTCTTGTAAAGCACGAGTATTTCGTCTATGGAAACCTGGGCAAGTGCGAGAGACGCCTCCGCCCTCCAGAAATATGCTTCCGCGTTTTTCGGGTCGTTCTTAATCACCTTTGCAAATTTCCTGACCGCTTCCTCTGCCCTGCCCTCGTTGAGGAGCTGGATCCCGTCTTCCATGTCCTTTCTGTTATCTTCCGACATTTTAACCACTGTGCATCCTTTCATTGAGTATTGCTTTCAGACTGGACGGCAACGCGCCGCGCTGACTCATACATTAGACGGGTTCTTAAAATTTGCTTGTCCGATGGGTATTTCTTCGCAGTTTTTCTTTTCAGCCTTGATAAGCCGACGACAGTTTTGGTACAAAATTCCTCAGAAGCCCGGCAGAAACGGGTCGCACCGGCGGCAATGAGCACACGTATGCACTCGAAAATTTAACGTTTGTGAATAAACCATTCACAAAGCAGAAAAGGGCCTTTGCTCATTACCCTGTTCATTGAGTGAAGACAGCAGTATCAGGAAAGGGAGGCATCTCCGGTCGAAGGAACTGAGGGCGGTGGCATCCTCGGTCAGGAACGGCACATTCACATATGAAGCGAGGCCGAAGAAGTCGGTGGACTGGGCCACATATGACGAGGCACAGATCAACGAACTCGCGGACATGCTCAATTCCATCAGGGATATCGTGGATGAGGCATGCGCGAGAATTGCTGAACGCCCGCCGGAAGTGAAGACGGGTCCGGGAAGGCCGCAGGTGCCTGCATGCGACCTTGCGAAGGCGCTGATGCTCCAGAGCTACTTCGGAGCGGGCAACAGGGTTGCTGCGGGACTCGTACGCGTGTTTGGCGAGAAGCTGCACATTTCATCGGAGTTCTCGTACAAAACAATTGAGAGAGGCTACGATCCTGGCAGAGTCACACCCATACTCGAGGAGGTGTTACGCATAACCAATGAGATGGGCAACGGTAACGAGAACACATTTGCCGCAGACGGCAGCGGCGACCCCTCCACCGTCAAGGTCAACTATGAGAGCAGGCGCTCTGAACAGAGGAAGGAACGGAAGGAAGAGAGCGGCAGGGAGCTGTCCCTGTTCCCTGACAGCACTGTGAGGAAACACGATTTCCAGTATCTCGCGCTCACTGCGGGTGTACACACGA